>JAHBVV010000018.1 GCA_019637335.1 Candidatus Hydrogenedentota bacterium
ACGGATAGTAGTACGGATGACACAGGTAGAAAATCGTTCCGGTCGTTGTGGCCCGCCGGTGGTTGTGTGCGATTTCCGGCGCAGCCTGCGCGGATTGTCAAGCGTCGGAATTGTAGCGGGGTTGATCGGGCGGCTACTCCGTCAATCGGCTATGGCGTCATGCGGTAATTGCGCTGATGGTTGCGGGACGCGGTGAATGGTGAAGTTTTCGGATGCGAATACCCGATCGAGGCCCGGGAACCTTTCTTCCGTGATCCAGTCTCGTTGTTCGGCTTCGGCGAGGACGTGGGTCACGCCCCAGGCCGCCGCGAGATCGTGGAAGGCGTCCGCGCCGTTTTCGCGCAGGGCGGTCCAGAGCTGTTCGCGCGCCGCCGCGCCGGGCTCCCAGGGTACGTAGAGATTCCAGAAGAAGGGATCGCAGGACACCACGCGCGCACCCGCCGGGGCGACGCAGTAGATTCCGGGGCGGTCGTTGCAGAGGAAGACCGCTCCCTTTCCGGCATTCGCCACGATCCAGCGGTATGGCGCGAAATGGTCCGTCTGATCGAGGCGGCGCAAGGCCACGCCGCGGTCGCGGGTGAAGCCGTGCCAGACGCGGAAGTCGCGGTAGTGGGCCGCGAACAGCACGGCGATGGCAACGAGCAGGATCCCCTGCCGGAGGCGCGCACGCACTCTGGCGTCGTCCGGGATGTGCGCGCGATTGGCGAGGGCGGTCGCGCTGGCCCGGGCGATTCCGGCGATTCCCAAGCCCGTGTAGAGGTGTCCCGCGGCGAGCAGGTAGAGCACGTAGTGGTATCCCGGGTTGATCTGGCGGAGCGTGATGCCGTGGGATTCGGCCCATTGCGCCAGGTAGCTGTAGGCCAGGAAGGCTCCCGAGACGGCCGGCCAGGCGATCAGGACTTGCTTCACCGCGCGCGGGGCTTTGCTTCGCCAGAGCGCCACGGCGCCCGCCAGCATGAGCGCGGTTTGCCAGTGGAGGAGCCCCCACAGTGTCTGGGGGAGGCGTCCCAGCGCGGCGCCCTCCCAGATCCAGGTCGTCGGGGTGGGATTTTTGATCTGGAGTTGGTATCGGAACAGGATGGATATGGTGAACGGCAGGCCGGCGACAAAGGCGGCGCCGAGCGCCAACGCCAGGAGCCGGAGGTGGCGGGCGCGGTCCGCGCCGGCAAGGGCGGACGTGAGGACCATGACGCACCCCAGCAATACGGCTGGCGCGGTGTGCCCCAGGAACGTAAGGCCGAGCATCAGCCCCGCGAGCAGGGCGGTGTGGGCCCGGGGGCGCTTCAGGTGGCGCATCCAAACGAGCAGGGACGCGTAGAACACTGCCTGGGTGAGGTGCGGGGCCAGCAGCCAGGGCGAGTAGCTTGCGGAGACGTAGCTGGGCCGCTCCTGCGGGAGGAAGAAGAGAAACGAGAGCAGCGCGGCCAGTGCGGCGCCCGGACCGGCGACGCGCCACGCCAGGGCGAAGAAGAGGAGGGGCGGCAGCAGGTTGATCCACGGCGCCATCCGGACGTTGGCCTGTGGTGGCGCGAGGCCGGTGGCGCGCGATACACCGGCGATGAGCGCGCCGGTAAGGGGGTTGTACCAGAGCCAGGCGTCGGGTACGAGGTAGTCCGCCGGATAGTCGCCGTCGAGGATGATCTGGGCGAGCGCAATGTCCCGGTAGGCGTCGGATCCGGGGTGCCAGTCCAAGCCGCGCGTGGCCTTGAGCCCGTGGTAGAGCGCGACGGCGCAGAAGAAAAGCGCGCAGGCCAGCGCCACCGCCGTGGGGCGGGGCCAGGGTGTTGTGGGAAGCTTCATGGCGTGTCTCGCGGCGGGCGCCCGCCGGGGCGAATCGGGTGCGCGTCACGGTACGTCGCGCCGGAGACTGGATGCAAGCAGGGCAATCGCATTTAAACTTCGTGTCCGAGTTAATCGCCCGATCAGCCACCTGCATTTCAGAAAAAGGCGCGTGTTGGAGCGCTGGCATTTCGCCTGCGGCGAATCCCTGACCCTGCCGGCAGAGATGCCGGCGCTCCAGCACGCTCACATTCCTTGATTCGAGGTTTCCAATCCTCACCCGCAAACGATCATCTATCCCGATCCGGTTTACATGCGATTGTCCTGCGGATTCAAGCGTTCGCTTCGCGTCCGGCGCCGGAATGCGGTACGATACGCCCGCCCCATCCGGGCTGGTGGATTCCGATGAACAACCCACGAAATCAGGCGCTTCTCTTTGCGGCCGTGTCGGCGGCGGCGCTGGCGCTGTGCGCGCTTCCCGGAACGGCCGACGTGAACGTCTGGCGGGCGTGGTCCGAGGGCCTTGCCGAGGCGGGCTTCCTTACGGGTTACAACGCGGGCGTCGGCCACATCCTCCATCCCCCGCTCGGCATGCTCCTGCTCCATGCAGCGCACGAAATCGCTCCAATTCTGGGCCTTCCGGCGCACGTCTGGCCGGAATACGGGTGGACCGGCTTCAAATTGGCCGTCTGGGTCTTTCTCGTCGGGGGCGGCCTCACCTTCTGGCGCATTTCGGGCGATGGGCGCTGGGCTCTGGCGTTTCTGTTCGGCTACCTGCTGAACAGCGTCGTATATGGCGCGTTCGACCTGTTCGGGATCCCCTTTCTGATTCTGGCGATCCATGCTTTCTCCCAACGACGGACGGCCTGGGCCCTGGCCTGGTATTCGCTGGCGGCTCTGATCAAGTTCCAGTTTCTGATCTTCGCGCCGTTCATCGCGTTGTATGTGATTCGACCGGCAAGGACTTCCGATTTTCCCGCGCCCTGGCGCTGGCGCAATTACCTGCCCGCCGCGCTGATCTGGGCCGTTGTGTTGGTGTTCGCCGGGCGGGGAACGCTTCTGGCCCTCGAACGCGGGATTGCGCACGATACCCTGAGCGGATACGCCTTGAACAGCGGCTGGATATTGACCTGGGCCATGCACGTACGCTGGCCCGAGAGCTATGGCCCGCTGCAGGATGGCCTGATCGAGGTCCTGCGCACCCGGGACACCCGGATCCTGGCGCTCGTGCGCATTACGTTCGGCGCGGCCTTCCTGTTCGCGCTATGGCGGCAGTGGCGGGGGCCGCGGACGACCGACGGGCTGCTCCGGGCGATGCTCGCCGGCTACCTGGCCTATTTCCTGTTCAACAAGGGCGTGCACGAGAACCACCTGGCTCCCGCGGTGGCCGTAGCGGGGTATCTCGCGTGGCGGGATCGCGGCTGGCTTTGGGACGCGGTTTTCCTGGCGTTCGCGTTTAATTTGAACATGTTCTTTTTCTATGCGATCAATGGAATAGACCGCGGGGACGCGCGCGTTGTCGCCGGATTCGACGTGTCTCTGCTCTTGGCGTTTGTGTATGTGGCGGTGCTCGGCCTTATTTACGCGCGCCTGCTGGGGTTCGGGAGGACCCACTGGCCTCCGGGGGCCGCGCACGGGTATGATGACGCCCTAACCACGCCGGGGAGCCGGACTTGAAGACTTCGGGAGGAAGACCGTGCGCGTTACCTTGAGCCAGGCCGCGAAACGAGAGTGCGCGCTGGTGGCCTGCGTGTTTCTCACGGCGGCGATCGCCGGAATGGTCTACGTCTCCACGTGGGGCCAGACGGCGGACATCCTCCAGGCGAGCTTTGGCCCGTCGGTTATGCTCGCGTGCGGGCAGGGCTTTGTAAACCCGAAAGCGGCCGATGTTCCCGAACTTGCGGCGTTCCTCCAGCCGGAGCTCCACCGGGATGGCCCGCCGCTGATCGACGCCTTTGATTGCGCGCTGTTGCCGCCCGATCTCGAGACCGTGCCGTTTACGGGGATTCACCGGCGGACCTGGCACATGTTCTACATCGCCGGCTGGGTCTGGCGCGTTTTTGGCGTGGCGTGGTCGTCGCTCACGCCGCTCTACGGACTGCTCTACGGGCTCTCGGCCGCCGCGGCCTACGGGTTGTTTCGGCTGCTGCTCAACCGCCCGCTGGCGCTGTTCTGTGCGGGGCTGTTTCTGATGTCCCCGGTGCAGCTGCACTTCCTACCGCGCCTGCGTGATTTCGCCAAGGCCCCCTTCATGTTGATAGCGCTATTCTGCCTGGTGCTGCTCTTGACGCGCCCGGCGGGCTGGCGGCGCGCGCTGTGGTGCGGCGCGGCGGCGGGCGCGGCGATCGGGCTCGCCACGGGGTTTCGCGCCGAGGCGGTCATGTACTTGTTCGTGTTTGTCCCGGCGGTCCTGCTGTTCTACCCGGGCTGGCGCCCGCCGGCGATGGGCTGCCGCGCGATCGCCGTTACCGCCTTTCTGATTTGCTTTCTACTGGCCGGGTGGCCCGTGCTCATGAAATTCCAGACCTACGGCGAGCGCACGCACCCGTTTCTGATGGGGTTCGCCGGCATCTACGACGCCCGTCTCGGCGTGGACCACCCCGCCTACCAGGTCGCGTGGACCGACCTCGACACCGAGGCGCTCGCGATGCACAATGCGCACAACCGCTACCTCGACGACGCCGCGAAGCCGATCATTTACGAGACACCGGGGTACGAGGCGGTGGGGGACGATTACTTTTTCCGGAACCTGCTGTGGACGCTCCCGGGCGACCTGGCGACGCGGACGGCGGCGGCGGGCCTGCGTATTCTGGACGAGCTCCGGCCAAATCCCGAGGCGTATATGCCCCGCGAGATTACGCACCACCTGCTTGAACCAATCTACGCGGCGCGGGCGCGGCTGATGGAGACCGTTTTCAGCCGCACCCGGTATGTCGCGCTGGCGCTGCTGCTCATTCTCGGCGCGATCCGCCCCCGGCTTGGGTTCCTCGCCCTGTACCTTGCCTTCTGTCTGGCGGGGATGGCTTCGGTGCAATTCGCTTCGCGCCACTACTTTCACCTTGAGGTCTTTCCGCTGCTCGCGGGGGGACTCGTGCTGCAATTCGGGTGGTGGGTATGCACGTTGGTACGCAAAACCGAACGCGTTCGGTTCTTGAATTGGATCGCGGTGCAGCCCGAAGATCCCACGCATCGCGCGATCGCCGCCGCGCTGCCCCCGGGCCACCGGGCACGGCTCTGGGCGCGCCACACCGTGAAGCAGGGGCTGTACTTCGCCATCGGCGCCGCCGCGTTGGTTCTCGTGCCGTGGTACGTGCTCTGCTGGCATCAGGACCGGCAGTTGCAAGCGCTTTTCGACGCTTACGCGGCCTCCGAGCGCGATACGGTGTGGCCGGTGGTTCGCGAAGTCGCTCCCGGGGAGGATGGCCCCCGCGTTCTGCTCGCCCTGGACCCGGTTACGCGTCCGGGCGGCCTGCCGGAGGCGGGGCCCGCGGGGTATTTCGATGTGGACATGCTGGTGCTGCGGGTGGCGTCCGGCGATGCGCCGGTGCGCCTGACGTTCCGCTACGCCGGGGACACCTCCGAACGCGACCTGACCTGGTATACGGACATCCCGCCCGCGCCGGACGGGGCGCCGGTCGAATTCTACGCGCCGGTGTACAACGCGATCTGGCCGGACACGCCCGACAATGCGACGTGGGGCGATCTGCCGCCCGCGTGGACCCGGTTTGAGGGGATCGAGGTCTCGGCCGGCGATTTGCCCCGGCTGGCGGGGGTCGAGCGGTTTCGGTATGCCGCCGGGTACACGCCGCTGATTGGCGTGCAGTTGAATGGCGCGGCGGGTGCGCCGTGGGTGCAGCGTTTTACGCGATAGCGACCACCGTCTTTCGATTATCGCGCTCGCCCGGGCCAGCATCGGGCGCCAACGTGGGCTGCAAGTCCGCCGCAGGCGGAATAAGCATTCCTGCTTGACGCAAGGCGCGCTCCGGGGTATGAAGGGCGCTTCACGCTGGGCTCAGCCGCATGCCTCAAGCAGGAAAATGGCAACATTCCATTGCCCGGGGTTCTGAACATGGGCGGTTGGAAGAACCAGTAGCCAGCGTTGGCGGTTCGCGCGCCCGACGTGTCAACCGGGGACGGTTAACCAGCCTTCGGCGGACTTCCAGCCCACATTGTCGCCCTTCGGAATGGAGCGCTTCCCTGGAATGTTTGAGGTGGCCTCGCGTGGGCGTGGCATCGCCAGATCACGTGGCATTGCGGTCTACCCCAACCAGTACGGGCTGCTCGGAAACCGGTGTCCCTCAGGCGGTATATTATACGTGGTAGTACGCAAGGCCCCGTGGCAAGTGCGCCGAAACCGAGGATCAATCACCATGCCCGTCATCAGCATTCTACTCGCTTCACTTGCCGGCCTTTCGGCTGCCGTGCAGGTCACGCCCCTGCCCGATGGAGATGAGCACGCAGAAGCGCTTAAGGCGGTACACAGCGACTTTCTTCAGCTTGGGAATACGCCCACGGTCGGCGAGCTTGTCCGGCTGGATGGAGAAATTCGGGTCCTGCGGGAGGCCGTCTCGAACATCGAGCAGAACGTGTTCGGCCCTTTCTACTTCAGAGAGGAATATGCCGTCTTGGGGCTGTCCGCCAACTTCTGGAGCGGAACGCTTGAGTATGACGGGAAACTGCTGAAACTCGCGCATGCGATTAACCCGCATTCGGAATTCCGCGATCGGACACTGTATTCTCAAATCGAGATCGGGTATTGGCGCGAAGGCCTGCCTGGTGTAGCAATTGCGCATCGATATGCGACGGAGTTTCCCGACGGGCCGTTTATCTTCGAGGTGTACGAAATTCTGGCGACGTTCTATGACGATTTGTACAAGTGCGTCCGGTACAACGTTGCGCCGCTGAAGAATGATTCGAGCATATATCGAATGGAATGTTACGAGCCCTATTTCTCGTCCATACCGCTGGACCAGCAGATGTTGCAGTATCAGGCGCTGGCGACGGTTTTCTACGGGCAAGCCCTGGCGCTATTGGACGATGCCAGCGAAAAGTCGGCTGAACTTCGGGCGCAATGCGAGGCGCTACGGCGGGGTTCAACGAAAGATTTCTATTGGTGTGTGGGCTGCTGACGCGCGCACCGACGCAGCGGAAAAACAGCCATCCGGAGGCCGCTTGATGTCATTGACGCCGTGCCTGATTCTGAGCCTGCTCGCCCTGCCTGGCGCCGCGCCGCGGGCGGAGCTTCCGCAGGATAGCGGATATGCGCGGGAGCTGGAGCACATCTACTCGGAGTACGTTCAGCTTGGAAGCCCACCGGAAATCGCGGCTCTGGTGCGGCTCGATAGACTGCTGCGCGACATCACCGCGCGAATCGCGGAGGATGTGAGGGCGAACAGAAGCCTGGAATCCAATTCCGCGTATCGGGAGGCGTTCCGGGATATGGGATTGTACATTGGTCATTGGAGCGGCTACATGCAATACTCCGGGGCGCTCCTGGCCAGGGCGCACCGGCAGGATCCGAATTCACGTCTCCGGCCGCACACGCTGTACGCCGCCATCTCGTCGTCTGACCCGGCGCGTGAACCGCACGGCATGCCGGACATGAACGCGGCATTCCAGTATGCCGCCGAGTTTCCCAATGGGCCATTCATCGCGCAAACCTACGAGGTGATCGCGACTTTCCACGACGATCTCTATAAGGCGCTCCGGAAGTTCATGGCGGAGAAGATCTACGACGACGATGTCTATATGGCGTGCTTCAGGCAGTACATGACGGATCAACCGTACGAGAATCAACGGGTCCAGGCGCAGGTTCTGGCGCACCACTTCTACGAGAAGGCGTTGCTGGCGTCCGGAGAGAACGCGGACCTGTCCGAGTCCATAACGCGGAAACTCGAGAACTTCAGGGAAATGCTCGGGGCGGCGGACCAACACCGTTATGAAGTATGGTACTGGTGCTCCGCATGCTGAAGGGCGCTCGCCGCCCCTTGCCCAAGGGACGTACCCGCGCACGTACGCTTGATCCTGGAAAACACACCCACACGTAAACCGGACTTGTGTTTCCCAAACGGCAAGCGCTCCAGGGCGGGGGTATGTCCCGGCCGGGGTAGCGTTGGACTATGCGGCGGCATCACGGCATTGCTGTCTACCCGGACCGGGACGGGCACGCGCCCTGCGGCCCTTGTGGGTGGCGGCTGGGCCGGTTGATGGACGCGATCGGGCGCCGGGCGCGGGAGGTTACGCGCGCGCGTCCGTCCCTTGCTGACGGAACGGTCACGCGCCCTGCGGCGCTTGCGGGTGGCGGCTGGGCCGGTTGATGGACGCGATCGGGCGCCGGGAGCGGGAGGTTACGCGCGCGCGTCCGTCCCTTGGGCCGGGGACGCGCCCGCGCCAAAAGTTTTACTTTGCCGCCGATCTGTAGTAGGGTAACGCGCAACCCAAGCGGGGATTGCGCGAGGTTTGTCGAAAGAGGAGGCGTCGAGCCATGACCAAATCGGGTGTTGCGTGTGGGATGCTGTGGGCTTGCGGTCTGTTGGTGGCTGCCGGCGCGGAAGGGTCGGCCATGGGAATTCAGGTGGCGCCGTATGGCGAAACGAAGGATGGCGGGGCCGTATCGCAGTACACATTGACCAACGCGAACGGGCTGAAGGCGGTGTTGATCGACTATGGCGCGACGCTGGTGTCGCTGGAGACGCCGGATCGGGAAGGCAACTTCGCCAACATCACGCTGGGCTGCCCGAATCTCCAGAGCTACGAGGAAAACAGCCCGTATTTTGGCTGCGTGGCGGGCCGTTGCGCCAACCGCATCGCCCTGGGGAAGTTCACGCTGGACGGGACCGAGTACACCCTGGCCACGAACAATCCGCCGAACCACCTTCACGGGGGGGAGAAGGGATTCGACAAGAAAGTCTGGACGTCGGAGGGCTTCACGACGGCGCAGGGCGTGGGTGTGAAATTCACGTACCAGAGCGCCGACATGGAGGAGGGGTATCCCGGCAACCTTCTGAGCACGGTGAAGTACACGCTCGGAAACGACAATTCGTTGAGTTTTGAATACGAGGCGACGACGGACAAGCCGACGGTGGTGAATCTCACGCAGCACAGCTACTGGAACCTGGGCGGCCACGGCGCGGGGACGATCCTGGATCACGTCCTGAAGTTGCACGCCAGCCGCTACACGCCGGCGGACGAAACGCTGATCCCCACCGGTGAGATTGCGCCGGTCGCGGACACACCCTTTGATTTTACGGCGCCGGCGGCGATCGGCGCGCGGATCGACCAGGTGGAGGGGGGCTACGATCTGAACTTCGTGCTTGACGAATCGCCCGAGCCGCTCAAGCCCGCCGCGCGGGTCTCCGATCCGAAGACGGGCCGCGTGATGGAGATTTACACGACGGAGCCCGGCATCCAATTCTACTCCGGAAACTTCCTCGACGGCAGCTTTGAGGGTCTGGACGGGGTGATTTACCCGAAGCACAGCGGGTTCTGCCTGGAGACGCAGCATTTTCCGGACAGCATCAACAAGCCCGAGTGGCCGTCGGTTGTGTTGCGCCCCGGCGAGGTCTACCGCCACCACACCGTGCACCGCTTCTCCGCCGAATAGCCGGCGCGCCGGGTCAGATGTAGTACATGTCGATGTTCGACGCCTTTTCCATGAGATTGCGCACGGTGGTTTCGGCGAGGACGGCGCGGATACGATCGGCGACCTCCTCCCAGGCGCGCTTGAGCGCGTCGCTGTGCGGATCGTCCACGGGGAGGGGGTCCAGGGTGGGGCCGTCAATGGCTTCGACGATGTCGAGCAGGCGGACGTCCTCCGGCGGGCGGGCCAGGAGGTAGCCGCCCTGGGCGCCGCGCACGCTGCGCACGATGCCGGAGCGCTTGAGCTGGAGCAGGATGTGGACCAGGTATTTCTCCGGGATGCTCCGCCGCTCGGCGATGTCCTGCGAGGTCATGGTGGTTTGCGCGCCATGGCGGAGTCCCAACTCCACCGCCGCCCGGCAGGCGTATTCACATCGTGCGGATATATTCATCGGAATCCCGTTACAGCGCTGAAATTGGCCAACTGGTTGCGGCAGGGCGCATCCCGGAGCCAGCCCGGAGCCATGGTAGGCGACCCGTGTGGGGAAATCAACGTGGGGCCCGTCCCGGCAGCGCGTCCCTTGACGGCGCGGCGTTGGTTTCGCCACACTGGGCATTGAAACGCGAAACCCCGGAATTCCTGACCCGGCAGCTGGAAGGCGCCGGCGGATCGCGCGCCCGCCGGCGGGGTCCGATTCTTCTTTCCGGGGTGGTATACTTACCACTGCGTATGTGAACCAACCTCGAACCGCGGAGAGCGCCAATGCAGGGCGAGTCAGTTCTGGTCGTGGACGACGACCCGGTGAACCGGATGACCATACAGCAGCTGATACGGCGCCGGAACGACTTCAAGATTCTGGAAGCCGTGGACGGCAAGTCGGCCCTGGATTTTGCGCAGGCGGATCCGGGCCTTGCGGCGATTCTGTTGGACGTTCAAATGCCCGATATTTCCGGGATCGAGGTGTGCCGGCTTCTGAAGCACAACCCGCGCACCCGCGCGGTGCCGATAATCCTGATTTCCGCCGTGCACACGGATGATACGAGTATTGCGGAGGGTCTGGAAGCGGGAGCCGACGGGTATCTGACGAAACCGGTTGCGGAGAATATGCTTAACGCGTGGCTTAATGCGGTCACGCGGATCAACGCGCTGAACCGGGCGCTCGCGGAGAACGCCGGCGGGGCCCCGGGCGGCCAGGTTGAGTTGCTCGCGGACATGGCCCAGCTTTCCCACAACATCAACAATCCCCTGCAAGCCATCATGGCGACGAGCGACCTGCTCGACCTGGACTACGAAGCCGACGCGCGCGTCCGCGAGGCGGTGCGCCAGATCCAAGACAGCGCCGAGAGAATCGCGCAGCTTGTTGGCCAGGTGAGCCAGCGCGCGAAGGCGGTGCGCCAGGCGGGCGGGCAATACTGAGCGGGCTGTCGCGCCGCCGGGAGATACCTTGGAAAACCAGCCCAACACCGCGCTTCCGGGGGCCGTTGCCGTCATTCCCTGCTACAACGCCGGCGGCCGGGTGCGTCCGGTTGCCGAGGGGGTGCTTTCGCGTCTGCCGAACCTGATCGTGGTTGATGATGGATCCACCGATGGGTCGATTGCCTCGCTTGAGGGACTCACGTTCCAGCTGGTGCGTTTGCCCGAGAATCGGGGCAAGGGGCATGCGTTGCTTGCGGGCTTTCGGGCCGCGCTGGCGGATCCGGCGATGGACTGCGTTTGCGCGCTTGACGCGGACGGGCAGCATGACCCCGCGGAGATTCCGCGGCTGGTGGGGGCCTTCCGGGAGACCGGCGCGGACCTGGTCATCGGCAGCCGTGTGTTCGACGGCGCACACGTGCCGTGGCGGAGCCGGTTTGGCAATACGTTGACGGTGACGGTCACCGCGTGGCTACTGGGGCGCCGCCTGCCGGATACCCAGTGCGGCTTCCGGGTGCTGTCGCGCGCCTTTATTGAAGACATCGTCGCGTCGGTCGATGGCGGGCGTTACGAAACCGAAATGGCGATCATTGTGAAGGCCATCCGGGAAGACTGGCGCATCGAATCCGTGCCCATTCAAACCATCTACGAGAAGGGGAACGCGTCGTCGCACTTCCGTAAAATTCAGGACTCGTACCGGATCTACCGGCGATTGATTGGCGCGGCGCGCATGCGTCCCCGAAACTCCCGTTGATTGCGCCGCCGTCCCGGCGTTTTGTAACGCGGCGGGCGGCGGCGGTATTGTGTAGTATTGGGGCGATACCCCCCGACACGAGATTGAGGTAGCCCATAATGCCCGCAGGTGGAACGAACAGGTTGATGGCCGTGCTGCTGGGGTTTCTGGCGGCGCTTCTGCCGCAGGGATGCCCGCTCCCACCCATTTCCAACGCGGAGAATCCCGCGGGCATTGCGATGCAGCGGATTCTGCCGTCCGCCTACTACCCGGGCGATGATTTGTTGGTGACGATTCGTATCACCGCGGAGGATCCGAAGAAGATCAGCGCGATCGGCGTAACCGAGATGCTTCCCGTGGGGTGGGTGTTCGTTTCGGCCGAAGGCCCGCCGCTCTCGCCGCCCGCCGGGGCCGCCGGCACGATCGATTTTGCGTGGATCGCGCCGCCCTCGTTTCCGATCGAATTCCGATACCGGGCGCGGTCGCCGCGCGAGGCCGCGGGCAGCGCCACGTTCAGGGGATCGGTGCAGTACCGCGAAGGGGCGGGCCCGCACACGATCGGGGACGTGATCTCGACGGTTTCGCCCGCGAATCCGGCGGGCGTGTCCCTGGAACGGGCCCACAGCACGGCCTATAGCCCCGGTGGCGTTTTCACGGTGGATATCGGCATTGACGCCGACGATCCGGCGGGCATTTCCGCGATCGGATTGTCCGAGACCATTCCCGAGGGCTGGTCGCTGCGCGCCGTATCGGGCGGGGGCGGCTCCGCGCCGGAGGTTTTTCCCGCGCCGGGCCAGCAGGGCGCCATCGATTTCGCCTGGATCGATCTGCCCGCGTTTCCCGTCCATTTTCGGTACACGCTGGACGTGCCGGAGGACGCGGCGGGCCCGGTGTCCATCTCGGGCTACGCCGCGTACCGCCAGAACAGTGGCCCGCTCGGCACGGAGTTGCTGGTCTCGGAAATTGAAGCCTCCCGTCGGTAGCTCCGGCGGCGTGTCACGGCTGGAGTGGAATGGGTGATGGATCGGGATAACACAATGCAGTCTCTGGCCGCAACCGAATAGATTTGAACCGCGAATGAACGCGAATGAACGCGAATTGTATGGTGGTTCAAGGCGCGGCGATGATGAATGTAGTGGACTCGGGATTCCCGCTCTTCCGGCCCGAAGGGCCAATGCAGCTTCGAGCCCTGGGCAACGCCCAGGGAAGCGTGGTGTAGTTTTTGTTCGCCCTGAAAGGGCAGCGCAGTTCAGCGCGGGAGCAAAAACTCCGCCGTCCGCCTTCGGCGCATCTTCGACCCTTTCAGGGCTCACAGGAAATCTATTCCGTTAACCCCGGGCGTTGCCCGGGGCTCGAAGCTGCCGTGCCCCTTCGGGGCGTTTTCTCAAGGCTTTGCCGATAGATGGCGCCGAATCTCGAACCCGCGCGCCGGCCACGTAACCTGTTTTGTATGAATGGATTACCGCGTGACTTTCCAATAAACTTGCTAAAAAAAACAAGAAAATGACGGATAGTAACACAATGCCATACGCCTCCCCTGGCGGCGGGCCGTTTCGCGCCGCCCTGGCGCTGGCCGCCGTGATGCTGGCCAGCGCGGCGGGGCTTGCGCGGGCCGCGGCCGCCCAGGGAGCGCACAATCCCGCCGGTGTGGTGATCAACCGCGAACACGATGGTCCCTACAAGGGTGGCCGCACGGCGTCGGTCACCGTCTTCATTGCGGCCGCGCAGTGGGATGGGATGACGGCCATGGGGCTCTACGAACGCGTTCCTTCGGGCTGGGCGCTGGTTGACCTCCAGACGATCGCCGGCCCCGCGCCGGCCGTCACGCCCGAACCGGGCTCCGGCGGCGTGCTTCAGTTCATCTGGATTACCCCGCCCCGCGCGCCGCTGGCGCTGCGCTATACCCTCCAGGTTCCCCCGCGCGATGCGGGTCCCAAGCCGTTTTCCGGGCAGGTGGAATACCGGCTGGACGCGGGCAAGCTGGTCTCGGGCGTGGCGCTGTCCCAGGCCGATGGCGTCGCGGACGCGCCGCCGGTGATTCAGTTGCGGGGGAGCGTGGAAATGGCGGTTGCGGCGGGGGGCGAATTCGTTGACCCCGGGGCCAGCGCAACGGACGCGGAGGACGGTGACCTCAGCGCGCGGGTGGAGCGTACCGGGCAGGTGGATACGGATACGCCGGGGGCCTACACGCTGGTCTACAACGTAGCCGACAGCGTGGGAAACCAGGCGGAACCGGTGGAGCGGGCCGTTCGCGTGACCCCGGAAGCGCCTTCCGGGAGTGGATCGGATGCCGGCGGAACGGCCCCACCCGGGCCGGGCGCGCCGGAGAGCTCCGGAGTGCGCCCCGCCGGAAGCCGCCCGCCGCTGCCCGAGGCGCCGCCGGATTCACCCGGGTATAGCGGTCCGCTGCCGGATATCGTGATCCCCGAGGATGCGGGGGACTATACGTTGCCAAGACAGGAAGGCTCAGCAGAGACCAGGCCGGCGAACGCGGCGGAGACGCCGGGCGTTGCCGGGTCCCCCACCGGCGCTTCCGGCGGGGCGTGGCGGGCCGGAGACGCGAGCGCGAGTACCGTGGCCGGCGCGAACGCCGGCGACCGCGCGGGCGGGGCGCGGGAAGGAACGCGGGCGATACCGGCGATCGTGGCCGCCTCCGTCGCCTTCGGGGTGGTGGTGCTTGTGGCTGCGGGTTGCTGGACGGCGCGCGCGGCATCGCGCAGGAGTCGAACGCGTTCATAAAATAGCTTTGGGTGTAGTTTCGGGTGGCCACAGCGAACGCAGGGTCAGCCGCTGGGCGCAACGAAAGAAATGATCACCACGAAGGGCCCAGGGCCGCCCCTGGCCGCAACCAAGAAAATGATCACCACGAAGGGCACGGAGGGCACGAAGAGAAATGGAGAAGGGCTTTAACCGCAGAGAACGAAGAGGGCGCATAGGGTGATTTTTTGTGTGCGGATGGTGTGGGTGGTTGAGTGGCGGCGCGAGTTTTTAACCACGAATGGACACCAATGCACACGAATGCTTTGGGAGCGGCGGCGATTAAGAATTGTGACCACGGATTCCACGGATGACACGGATAGAGAATGATGTCGGTTGTTGGTGTGTGCAGGCGGCTGCGTGCTCTTTCCAAGGTGGCCTGTTCGGATTGTTCAGCATCGGAATGGTAGCGGAGTTGATCGGATGGCGGGCTGTGCGATCTCATCTGGTTGGAGCGTCGCTTCAATCCGTGTCATCGGTGTAATCCGTGGTCAAGAAAAGAATACCAACCACGAAATTCACGGATAGGCCTAGGACTTCTCTCCGGAGATTCCGATTCGCAAATGCTTATACACCAGATGGTTATGGAGTAATTGGAACCTGCGGAAAAAACAAGAAGTTGACGGATAAGTAAAAAACGGATAGAGACAGGTTTTGGCGTTGGCGCGTTTTGACGGCCCGCGCGCCGCTTGCACAATGACACTACGGAATCGGGAGGGGGCTCGCACGTAATCCCGTTGTAAGGCCAACGCTGTGCGTTCGCCATCCTCCACGCTTAACCCTTGTGGGAGCGTGTTCTTGCCGCCTTTAGCGGTAGGGCTCCCACTCGGGTTCGTTCTGGAAGATCCAGTCGTAGTAGCCGCGGTTTTCGAGCTTTGCGGCGGCGGCTTCATCGCAGATGACGGTGCATCGGGGGTGCAGCTGGAGTGCGGTGGCGGAGATCATGGAGGTGATCGGCCCCTCGACGGCCTTCGAGAGGATATTCGCCTTGGCTTCGCCGGTCACGAGCATGATGCAGCGGCGGGAGTCGAGTATGGTGCCGACGCCCATGGTGATCGCGCGGCGGGGCATCTCTTCGGGGTTGTCGAAGAGGGGCGAATTCTGGGCGATGGTGCCGGGGGTGAGGGCCTTGCAGCGGGTGCGGCTTCGGAGGGCGGACAGGGGCTCGTTGAAGCCGATGTGGCCGGTGCTGCCGATCCCGAGCAACTGGAGGTCGATTCCGCCGGCGGCTTCGATGCGATCCTCGTAGTCCTGGCATTCCCGGTCGAGGTCGGGGGCGGCGCCATTGGGGAGGTGGGTCCGCTCGATGGGTATATTGATCCGGTTGAAGAGGTGGCGGTTCATATAGGTGCGGTAGGAGTTTGGGTTTTCCGGCGGAAGCCCGATGTACTCGTCGAGATTGAAGGTGGTGGCTTTGGAGAAATCCAGTTCGCCGGCCTCGAATTTCGCCGCGAGGAGCGCGTAGAGGCTTTCCATGGTGCGCCCGGTGGCCAGGCCCAGCACCAGCCGCGGGTTTGCGACGAGCGCGCTCCCGATCAGATCCGCGGCCAGGCGGGAGGCTTCTTCCTCGGTCCCTCGAATGATAACTTCCATCGGTGTCAACTCTCTCCCACGGCGGACGGCCGAAGCGCCGGAATCCGCCGCAACCGGACATGCTCCGCGAGCGGTGGGGCTTCCCCGGACTCCATTCGCCGGGCGGATTGCCATGCCGGGCCGCCCATCGAGGCGCGCGTCCGGCGGCGTGGCGCGGGCGCAACGGAACAGCTGGGAAACCCGGTACGGGAAGGCCCCCAGCATACCGGCTTCCGCGCTGGAATCGCAACTTTTCGGGCCTTGGGGCTTGCAAGATCGGCGCGTATAGCCGATAATTAGCGTGTAGACGGCGGCGTTGGGCCATACGCGGCCCGGCGCCGTCCGGGCGGCAGCAATACGAAGAAGGGCCGCGGATTTGCGGGTCCCCGGTGAACCTATGAAGCAACATCTACTGGTATGGCTGGCCGCGCTGATTGCGGTGGCGCTGGCGTCCGTCGTGTATATTTCGCGGCAGACGACCGCGCGCACGTCCGATGCACTTGCGAGCCCGGCGGCGGCGGTGGATCAGGCGCTGGCGCTGCTGGAGGTGGATCCCAATGCGCTCCGGGTGGCGACGCAGCGCGCTATCCGTGCGGCGTCGGTACTCGCGGAGGGGGGATCCGTCCCGGGGGCGAAGGGGGCCTTCTTGTTGGGGTACCAGTATATGCGCGAGCACAACTTCCACGCGGCGGAGGGGCAGTTCAAGAAGGCGATCGCGCTTGATCCGGCGTGGAGCTGGCCCTACGCCAATTTGGGGAACCTTCTGGGGCTCCACAGTTTCGGGCGGACGGCCGAGGCGATGGACGTGCTTCAGAAGAGCGTTTCGCTCGACCCCGAATGGGGGCGGCCCTACGGGATTATGGCGGTAATATTGCGCGCGGAGGGGAAGTTCGACGAGGCGCTGGTGCAGGCGGAGCTTGCGCTGAAGTACATGCCGGAGAATATCTCCCCGCTGAACAACTACGCGAATCTGTTGGTCGACCTGAAGCGCTTTGACGAGGCGGAGGTGTATTACCGCCGCGCGATCGAGAGCTTTCCCGAGCATCCGAAGCCCTATTACAACCTCGCGTGCCTTTACGCGCTCGTGGGCCGCAAGGCGGAATCGCTGGACAACCTCCAGGAGGCCTTCCGCCGTTCCGACGTGCTCCGCTACGAGGCCGTGGACGACGCCGATCTCGCCAACCTCCGGGGGGACCCGCTTTTCGAGTCCCTTGTCCACCGCGACCGCGCCGGCGACCGTCCGTCCGGCCACGACGCCGGGTTGGATTGGGAATAGGCGTAATTCTTTAGCCGTCTGAAGTAAGGCGTTCGCCGATACGAGATTCCTTACTTACACTGGATGTATTCGTCATTCCCGCGAAGGCGGGAATCCAGAGGGTTTCCGAGGTTAACGTTGCATGGTCTCTGGATCCCCACTTTCGTGGGGATGACGGTGCTCGATCACCGAGAGCCGCCACCGTTGGGTGCGACGAGGGCGACTACTTCAGACGGCTAAAGTGTTACGAATAGGCGAAGGCGGCGCGGGGGCCCCGGCGTCCCGAATTTCCGGCGACCGGGCGCAAGTTGCCGTCCGGTCCGGGAGTTTGTACACTACGTCGCATTGAGGAACGCGCCGGGTGGCGCGCCACGGCGGGACGGGACGATGAGTCAACGAATCACCAAACGCTGGATTGCGGGGGGCGCGGCCCTGGCCTTGGCCCTTTCGGGCTGTGAAACCCTGCCGGCCCCCGGCGCGCAGGCGGCGTACGAGGCGTACCGAAACGAAGGGGTCCGGCCGGCGTTCAACGTGGGTTTTAACTACAACGACGGTCTGGTCGTCGACAACGCGTTTGTGGCGTCCCAGTACTACGAGGGAACGGCCCGGGCGGGCCGGGCGGAGGTGGCGTTTCAGGCGGGTCTGAAGGAGCAGGCGGGGGCGCTCGCCGTGGAGATCGAGCAGCACCTTGCGCATGTCGAGCAGGCGCTCGGGCGCGACTATCCGCTGCCGGTGCGCGCGTATCTCCTCCGGCGCGATCGTATGCCGGGGACGATTGCGGGGAGCTTCCAGAAGACCAGCGAGGTCTTCCAGTTTCCCCTGTTCGCGGTGGACGGGGAGGAGTCCTTTGAGACGATCCGGTCGACGAATCCATTCTACCCGTACATGTTTGTGCACGAGCTCACGAAGCTGAGCCTGGTCGACCCGGCGCGCCCGCCGCTGGTGCTGGCGGATCAGAGAAGCAATCCGCTGGTGAAGATCGAGTACAACACGCGCTGGTTCCGGGAGGGGCTCGCGAACTACGCCGAGTATCTCGTGTATGAGCGCTTGCGCGCCCGCGCCGAAGCCGAGGGCGACCCGCTGGCCCTCTCGCCGTTTGAATCGTCCCACGTGTACCAGAAACCCCTCAGCGCGCTGGCGGCGCTTGGGCCCGCGGTGCTCGACTGGCCGGCCTTCGGCGAAACCGCCCGGGATCCCGATTACTTCAACGCGAGCCTGGGGCTGTTCCTGCTGGTTGAGGACCAGTTTGGCGAGGGGGCGGTGCGCCGGGTGCTGGATGAGCTGGAGACGGCCGAGTACGTGGATGGGACGGTAATCGAGACGGCGTTCAACCGGGCGCTGAACACGGACATCCGCCGGCTCGCCACCGACTTCGCGCTGCCCGCGCCGGGCGCCGAAACCAGCACGCTGACGCCGGCCACCGCGAAGAACTATGGCCTGCGCGCCGGCAGCGGGCTCTACGTGAACAATGTTGCCGAGGGGGGCCTCGCGAAGGCGGCGGGGCTCCAGCGCGGGGACGTTATCGTCCAGATCAACCGCCGTCCGGTCGCCAATACGCTTGACGCGGAACTCGCGATGCTGGAGGCGAAACGTCACGGAAACGTGTATTTCACGATTGACCGGATGGGCGAGCGGCAGACGCTGGGCACGCGCTTTAACGTGCCGGCGGCGCCGGGAACGGGGCAGAGCGGCGTCGGGCCCGGCCTCGTCACCGGCGATGTTCTGGGGTTCAGCGGCACGGAGTAACCGGGCCGCATTGACCCATTTTCCAGCCCTTTGCTAGACTTCGTGCCGTTGTGTGGGCGCTATTTGTGGGGCGGCCCCGTATTCTCGCAATCATCCGGACGCCGCCGCGCGCGCCGGCACACCCCGAGTGGAAGGACCGTGGACATGGCTGGGAAGACTCCCCTGGTGAAGGCGCAGACGTTGAAGGGGTTTCAGGATTTTCTCCCGGCCGGCGCGATGATGCGCGCGGGGGCCATGCGGCGGATCGAGGCGATTTTCCAGCAATATGGCTTCTCCCCCGTGGAAACGCCCGCGCTCGAATACCTCGACGTGCTGCTCGGCGCCGGGGGCGAGGAGACCAACAAGGAGCTATTCCGCCTCGAAAGCCCCGAGGGCGAGCCGATCGCGTTGCGCTTCGACCTCACGGTGCCGTTTGCGCGGCTGCTCGCGCAGTACCCCGACCAGATCAAGGCGCCCTTCCGCCGCTACGCGATGGGGCCGGTCTGGCGCGCCGACAAGCCGGGCCCGGGGCGCTTCCGGCAGTTCACGCAGGTGGATATCGACGCCGCCGGAGCCGCCACGGTCGCCGTGGACGCCGAGATCATCGCCGTGATGTGCGCGGTAATGGATGCCCTGGGCGCGCCCGAGTACCTGGTATTGATCAATAACCGGAAGCTCATCGACGCGCTCCTCGAGGATTGCGGCATCGTGGAGAGCGGTCGCCAGAAGCATGTGCTGCGCGTGATCGACAAGCTCGGCAAGGTGGGCGTTGAGAACGTGCGGCTTGAGCTGGGCGGCGGGCGCATCGACGATTCCGGCGACCCCATTCCCGGGGTACAGCTCCCGCCTGAGACGATAGAGCGGATACTCGGGTTTGTCGCTATCGGCGGCAATACGCGCGCGGCGGTGGTGGCCGGGATGCGCGCGGCGCTCTCCGGCAGCGCGCTGGCCACCGAGGGGCTGGCCGAAATGGAAGAGCTCGCGGAGTCGCTCGACGCCCTGGGCGTTGCGGACGCGCACACGCGGTTCGACCCGAGCCTGGCGCGTGGGCTGGATTACTATACCGGCCCGGTGTTCGAGATGATCTTGCCGGGGGCGCCGGAATTCGGCACGGTGATGGGCGGCGGGCGCTACAACCAGCTCGTCGAGCGGTTCATGCACCAGGCGATCCCCTGCACGGGCATGTCCGTCGGCCTCGATCGCCTGCTGGCCGCCCTGGGCCGGCTGGACCTCGTGCAGGCCCCCTCAACGCCGGTCGAGGCGCTTGTCGTGACGATGGGGAACGTGCCGAAGGCCGAGACCCTGCGGGTCGCCCAGGAGCTCCGCCTTGCCGGCATACGTACCGAGACGTTCTTCGCGAGCAAGAAGAAAATGCAGATGGGCAACCAGCTGAGCCACGCGGACCACTACGGGATCCCGGTTGCGGTTATCATTGGGGAAGACGAGATCGCGCGGGGTGTCGTGTCCGTCAAGGATCTTGAGGCGGGGAAGGCGGGCCGGGAAGGGATCGACGATCGGGACGCGTACCGCGAGGCGGGCAAGACCGGGCAGGTGACGGTGCCGCGTACCACGATGGTGGCGACGGTACTGGCGTGTCTTGGGCGCACGGGTTGAAGGCGGTCGGGAAAAAGTTGATCTGTCCAACCGTATCCGCGAAGAATACAGGGCGCCGGTAAACGCAGGTTCACGCGGGAACGCGCGCGAAAAGCGTTTTTCCGGGCGAAGATCGGTTGTTTTTGTCAGTTTGCGTCGCTGGCTGTTAAGAAAACACTTGCGGTGAAGCGCCTTAACGTATATGCTGGTCAGAGTACGGAGAGCTATACATTGAGCGGGCCAGGGACTGCACATGCAGGAATCGGTACAAGATTTCCTGTAAGATGTGTCGGGCTGAGTGGCGGCAATGACGGCGTGCTTCACATTGGGAACGGATCAAATCTGGCAACGGTGTAAGGTGTAAACATGTACAGACTACTTAGTGAGAGAACTCTCGGGGCAAGATTCTGGACGGCTGCTATTCTTGGATCGTTCGCCTGCACCGGCGCCATAGCGTATGCGGAGACGTTCACCGTCAACTTTCTCTCCGTCGTAGAGGTGGGGAATGACGATTGGGCGGATGACCCGGATGCGCGGCCTGGCGACGGGATCGCGGAGCGGGTGGTGGGATCCGGCGAGGTAACGTTGCGATCCGCCATCGAGGAAGCCAACGCCCTGCCGGGGCACGACATCATCTTGCTGCCCGGCGGCATGTCGACGAAGCACTACACCCACTACCCGCCACTGACGGATCCGGCGGGTGTGACGATCATGTCAATCGGCGAGGGGCGGTTCACGGTGGATGGAACGAGCGCCGGGGATCGGATCTCGGGCTATGCGAGCCTTCTGAACAGTGCGTTTGCGGCCTTGGATGTGTCTCCCACGGACGACCGATTGAGCATTTCCGAGGCGCGGGGGATCTTCAGCGAAAACCCGGATGGCGTGGCGGACCTCTTCGAAAACCAGCGCTTTGAGCGGGGCCTTAGCGACGAAGACTTCTCGGATCTGGACTTGAATGGAGATGGCTTTCTGACGGCGGAGGAATTGCAGGATGTGAACCCCCGGGAAGGCGGGTTTGTGATTGCGAGCCCGAACAACAAGATCATCAATGTAGCCTTTGCGAACCTACCGGGTGTTGCGATTGAACTCCGGGGCCCCACCGCAAGCAACAATATTATCCAAGGCTGCTATATCGGAACCAATGGTTCGAGCGACGCGAACAACGACGAGCACGGCATTCTGATCACGGGCGGCGCGCACAGCAATTTGATAGGCGGGACAACGGAGGAGGCGCGCAACATCATCTCGGGCAACGGCGACTCCGATGTGGACGCCAACATGGTGGCCAAAGACTACGGGCACGGGATCCTGATCACGGGCGCCGGCACCACCAACAATACGATCATTGGAAACTATATCGGCACGGATGAAACCGGCGAAACGGCGGTTCCCAACGCCTTCAGCGGAATCGCCATCATCAATGGAGCGCACGGAAACATCATCGGCGGGCCGGGCGAGGGTGAGCGGAACATTATCTCGGGCAACGGGATGACCAGCGATGGTTGCGACGACAATTGCGGGTACGGGTTCTATTCGCTTTACGGCCACGGCATTTTTATCGCCAATTCGGCCAACAATCGAATCCAGGGCAACTGGATCGGCGTGAACAGCGCGGGCGAACGGCTGGGCAATTATGTTACCGGCATCCGGATTATTAATTCGGTCAATGATCTTATCGGCGGGCCGACACCCGAGGAGGGGAATGTGATTGCCGGGCACAACGTCTCGGGAATTCGAAACTGGAGCCCCGGCGGGGTGCGGCTTTTAGTTACGACAGCGACGCGGCTCCAAAACAACGTCATCGGTCTCCTGCCAGACGGCGAATCCTTTGGCGGCAATTACCGGGGCCTGCTCGCGGACTTCTGCCTGGACCTCGAAGTCGGCGCGCCCGGCGCCGGCAATGTGATTTCCGGCAACGGTACGCGCGGCATGACAATCATTGACAGCGCGGGCGCGCTCATTCAGGGCAATTTCATCGGGACCGACGTGACGGGGTCCACGGCGATTCCCAATGACGATTCCGGCCTTCAGATTATCGGAAACTTCTTCGGCGTGGACCGGAATCTCGTCGGCGGCTCGGGGGCGGGAGAAGGCAACGTTATCTCAGGCAATTTCGATGATGGCATCATCCTGCTGGACGCCTCGGGGGTGGATATCGAAGGAAACCATATCGGCGTGAGCGCGTCGGGCACGCAGGCTGTGCCCAACTCCGTGATCGGCATCCTGGTGAATTCCGGGTCTCGGGATATACGTATTGGTGGAAGCGGCGCTGGCCAGGGTAATGTTATATCGGCGAACGAGTGGGACGGCATTCGAATTGCGCGCAGCGTCATAGGATCGGCCACGCGGGATATCATCGTGCAGGGCAACCGGATCGGGGTGGCGGCGACGGGGACCGCGGCGCTGCCGAACCGCCTTAACGGCATAACGCTGCTTGAGGGCGCGATCGACAATATCATCGGTGGCGTTGGGCCGGGGGAAGGCAACATCATCGCGTTCAGCGGCGTTGGATTCACGGATGACACGGGCCAGAGCGGCTTCGGGGTTCGAATCAAGGGCGGTAGCCAGCGCACCACGGAGCGGAACACGGTGCGCGGCAACTCGATTTTCAGCAACCGTGAGAAGGGGATCGTCCTCCAGAAGGAAGCGCTTCCCGGCGCGACTCCCGTGAACAATGACATCGCCCCGCCGGTTATCAATTCCATCGGCCCGGTAATCGGGACGGGCCCGGCGAATTCGTTTATTGACCTGTATGGCGACAATGCGGACGAAGGGAGGCTGTATCTGGGTACGGGCGTCTCGGACGGCGCCGGCAACTTCTCGTTTGACCTCGATCTTTCCGCTGTCGCCGCGGCCAATCTCAGCCACATAACGGCGACGGCAACCGACAGCGACGGCAACACGTCCGAATTCTCGGCGCCGATGGTAGTCGCTCCACCCTCGATCGTCACCCCCCCATCGGCGTTGCGCGTTGCGGAAGGCGATCCATTCAGCCTCACAATCGAGGCGGCCGGGTCCGAGCTGCTGGTCTACACCTGGGAGTACGTGGAGGACGGCAGTGACTTTGTTCCAGTGGCCGACGACGGTGTATTCAGCGGATCGAATACGAATCAGCTCCAGAACAACGGCGCAAGAATCGAAGACGGAGGAATCTACCGTTGCGTCGTGACCAACGCCGTTGGAACGGTGTCCACCACGCCGGTAATCGTGGAGGTCATTCCGCTGAACACCGACGTATCCACGGTATCGACGCTGCAGGATGTTGTGGACGGCAACACCATGTCGCCGGCGCACCTGATTGCGAATCCCGGCGCGGACGGCGCGATATCGCTTCGGGAAGCGATCATCGCGGCGAACAACCGGGCGGGCGCGGACACGATCAACTTCGGCGTGACGGGAACGATCCTGCTTAGCGGCGGCCTGCCGAACCTGGCCGATGGCGAGACGACCATCAATGGCGGGGGGCAGATCACCCTGGACGGCAACAGCCTGGCCGGCTCGATCGCGGGTCTCCGGATCGTCTCGGCGGACAACGTGGTCCGCGGGCTGGCGATAGTTCGGTTCCCGGGCAGCGGCGTCGAGATTGACGGCGCTGCGGCCACGGGCAACCTGATCGCGGATTGCTTCATCGGCACCAACGGCCAGGCGCCGCTGGGGAACAACAACCACGGCGTCCTGATCCAGAATGGCGCCTCGGATAACCTCGTTGGCGGGGCGGACGCGGGCGACCGGAACATACTTTCCGGGAACATCCGCAGCGGCGTCTTCCTGACGGGAACCGGGACGTCGGGCAACCGAATTCTCGGCAACTACATCGGTCTTGACAGCGCGGGCGTTGCGGCGGTCGCGAATGGCGCCACCGGCGTCAGCCTGGTGGCCGGCGCCAGCGACAACGCGGTTGGCGGCGTCGAGGAAGGCGAAGGCAACGTCATCTCGTCGAACATCACGACGGGCGTGTTCGTTTCGGGCGCCGGTACGTCGGGCAACCTGATCGCCGCGAACCTTATCGGCCTGGACGCGAATGGCGCCGGGAGCCTGGGCAACGTGCGCAACGGCGTGGCCATCCTGGACGGCGCGACGGACACGACGGTCGGCGGCGACGATCCGCTGGCGGCGAACACGATCAGCGGCAACGGCAACGCCGGCGTTCTGGTCGATGGCGCGGCGAGCCTCCGGAATACGGTGCGCCTCAACAGCATACACGGGAATTTCGCCACGGGCATCGCGCTGACGTCGGGTGCGAACGCGGACATCGCCGCGCCTGAAATCACGATGCTCGGATCGGTGATCGGCACGGCCGCGCCGGGCGCCACGGTGGATATTTACGCAAGCGAGGACGGCCAGGGCCGCCTCTACCTGGATACGGTTGCCGCCGATGGCGACGGGGCATTCTTCAGCGCGATTGATCTGGCTGAAGTGGTTGGCCTCAATGTGACCGCCACGGCGACGGACGCGGACGGCAATACGTCCGCCTTCAGCCCGGCTGTCTTTGTGGATCTTGCTCCGCCCGTCCTGACGCTGAACGGATCCGCGGAAGTTACCGCGCAATGCGGCTCCCCCTATACCGACGCGGGAGTAACGGCGATCGACGATGTGGATGGCGATCTCTCCGGCCAGGTGGTTGTGACGGTCACGCGGAACGGCGTCGCGGTTTCCTCGGTCGACACGTCCGTGCTCGGCGTCTACACCCTGGTTTACGAAGTGTCGGACAGCGGCGGCCAGGCCGCGGTTCCGGTCACGCGGACGGTGACCGTTGTGGATACGGCGGCGCCGGTCATCACGCTCAACGGCAGCGCGAGCGTCACGGTAGAGTGCAACACGGGCTTCACGGACCCCGGCGCCACCGCGATCGACGCGTGCGAAGGTAGTGTGGCTGTATCGGTGGCCGGTGTGGTCGACGTGACTACCCCGGGCGTATACCCGATTGTGTACTCCGCATCCGATGGGCAGGGCAATACCGCGACGCCGGTCACGCGAACCGTCACCGTGCGCGATACGGCGGCGCCGGTTATCACGCTGAACGGGGCGGCTTCCGTCACGATCGAGTGCGGTACGCCGTACCTGGATCCGGGCGCCACCGCGACGGATGCGTGCGACACGGCGGTTGAAGTTGTGGTTGACAACCCGGTCGAGCCGGGCGTTGCGGGCCTCTATACCGTGCTGTACGACGCGGTGGACGCGTCGGGCAACCGCGCGACCCAGGCCTTCCGCGTTGTTGAAGTGGTGGATACGCGCGCGCCGGTAATCCAATTGCTTGGCGCGGCCGACCTCACGGTCGAGTGCGGCGTACCCTTTGTCGATCCGGGCGTTGTGGTGACCGACGCCTGCGATGGCGGGCTACCCGCGATAGTTTCCGGCGGTGTGAACACCGATGTGCCGGGCAACTATACGGTTGTTTACTCCGCCAGCGACAGCGCCGGCAACGCCGCGGAGAGCGTAACGCGTATCGTGCGCGTGGCGGACAACGCCGTGCCGGAGATTCTGCTTAACGGCCCGGCCACGGTGAACGTGCCGTGCGGCGGCGTTTATGAAGAGCTGGGCGCCACCGCGATAGACGGCTGCGAAGGCAACCTGACGGACGAGATCGCCATCGGCGGGTCCGTCAACACGGGCGTTGCGGGCCGCTACACCATTACCTACGACGTGCAGGACAGCCGCGGGAACGTTGCGGCGCGGCGCACGCGCACGGTGATAGTGGCCACGTGCCCGGCGCCGTGTGAGGATCAGTGCGCGACCGACCCGGCCAACCAGGTGGATGAAGACGGCGACGGGCTCTCGGCCTGCGTCGAGGCCTGCCTGGGCACGGACGACACCCTGATCGACACCGACGGCGATGGGGTGCCGGATAATGTGGAAGTGGCGACCGGCACCGACCCGACCGTTCCGGATTCCGATCTGGATCTGGATGGCGACGGGCTGACGCAGCTTGAGGAGTTCATCTTCGATTCGGATCCGCTGGATCCGAACAGCCCGGCGGTATCCTTCTTCGTGGCTCCGAACGGGGCCAACCTGGAGGCGGGCGGCGACTCGGGCGCGCCGTGGGCGACGATCGCCTACGCGATCGAGCAGGCCAACCCGTCGGTCGCGAATCCGGTGCGCATCGTGCTGGCCGACGGCAACTATCCGGAGGATGTGGAGCTTGTGCCGGGCGTTACGCTGGTCGGCGCGGTGGGCAGCCTGCCGCGCATCGAAGGCGCCGTCTTCGGCGCGGACAACAGCGCGCTGATCAATGTCGAGCTGGCGGCCTTCACCAGCGACGACGTGTTGCTGGTCATTGACAATGTGGCGATGTCCGTGGAGAACGTGGTTTTCCGCGGATCGGCGGCGCGCCCCGCGGCGGGTATCCTGGCGATTGGCGCCCGCGCCCGCGGCAGCATGATCGACGGCTGCCTGTTCACGAGCCTTTCCATCGGGATTGACGTGGAGGGCGGGCTGCCGGCCATCCGCCGCTGCACCTTCGAGAATACGTCCATCGCGGGCGTGTTCCTGCGGAGTTCGGCGTCGATCGCCTCCGGGGTTTCGCTGGGCAACGCCAACGATCCATCGACCGGATCCAACCTGTTCAGCGGCGTGACGGAAGGCCGCGCGGTAATCAACGACACCAACACGCTGCTGCTCGCGCAGCAGAACGACTGGGGCGCCGCCGATGTCAACTTCATCGAGCAAAACCTGGTCCGCGGACGGGTCGAAGTGTCGCCGGTGCTTGCGCCGGGAACGGCAGTGAATACCGGCAGCCTGTATGTCACGGTGTGGACCGCCGCGACGCAGTCCCGGATCTCCACGGCCACCGTGGTGGTGACGGGTTCCGGGGGCGCGTCGGTCACGATACCGCTGGCGCGCAACGGCGTCTACGCCGTGCCGGTGTTGCGTTCCGGGACCTATACCCTTGCGGTGAGCGCGCCGCTCTTCGAGGCCAGGACGCAGACGATAACGCTGGAGCCCGGCGAATTGGGATCGCGCATTGTGGCGCTCAGCGCTTCGGCCGTGAAGCCGGGCGGGCCGAGTTGCAGCGCGGCGTCGGGAAGCCTTGGCGCTTTCGGATGGATGGATGGCCTGCTGGCGGCGCTCATGCTCGCGCTGCTGCTGTGGCTGCCCGTTCGGAGGAGCGCCCGCGGCTGAGGCCCGCAGATCAGTTGTAGTGTCCAAAGCGGAGCATGGGCGCCATGCTCCGCTTTGTTCTTATATTGGAGTGCACGAGCACGAATTTGTATAGTCGGGTATAATCCATCCGGGTAGTAACTACCCCGCCCGCACGGGAGTCTGCACTGAACCGAGGCTTGCGCAGGTGCGCCTGGCCCGGAACATTGCTCCGGACGGCCCGGGCTTTGCTCTTTTTTGAGCGGGGCGGGCGCGCCGGGGCCGCGTGGAATAGCGCGCGCCCCGGGCCACAGGGTGTGCGCCGGGCGAACCGGCACGAGAGGAAGAAATTACTATGTTATTCTTGCGTCCAGCAGTGTATTTGTTTGTTCCGGCCGCCCTGTTGATTTCAGCGCCGGCGCCGGCGTTGGCGAAGGGCGCGGCAGCCGCGACGGTCACCGTCACGACGGAATCCGATGTTGCCGACGGCGATACCAGTTCAGTGGACGCGCTGCTGGGCAACAGCGGGCCCGATGGCGAGATATCCCTCCGCGAGGCGATAGAAGCCGCGAACGCGACCGGCGATGTCCTCATCCAGTTCAGCGGCGTCAGCGAAATTCGCGTGACCGCTGCTTTGCCCGGCATTGTGGGCCCGCTCACCCTGGATGGGGGCTCCGGAATCCTGATCGAAAACGGATCGGGCAATTCCGCGTTGGACGGCATCCGGATCACGGGGAGCTTCAACACGGTCCGGGGGCTGGTAATTCGGGGATTCCGCAACGGAATCCTGATTACCGGCGAGGGCGCCACCAACAATTTTGTGGATCGCTGCCGCATCGGCGCCGGCTCGCCGGGCGACGGCGGTAACACGAACGGCATCGCCCTTGAGGCGTTGGCCTCGGTCAACACGATCGGGTCGAACCTCTTTCAGGGGGGCAACGTTATCGCCGGCAACACCGGAGACGGGATTGTACTCCGGAATTCCAGCGGCAACAGCATCCAGAACAACTTTATCGGCACCAGCTCGAGTTTTGTTGCCGATATCGGGAATGGCGGCGCCGGTATCCGGCTTGAAGGCGCCTCGGAAAGCAATGTCCTCGGCAGTCCAGGCGGCTTTGGCAATACCGTCTGGTACAACGGGGCCGGTATCGTTCTGGACGGTGGCGGCGCGCGCCATAACGCGATTCGAAACAATTCCCTGTCGGAGAACGGGGGCCCCGGCATCGCGCTTCTGAATGGCGCGCAGCAGGGTATACTCCCGCCGGTGCTGGATCCGGTTTTCCCCGACGCGCCTGTCACCGGAACCGCCGCGCCCAATGGCGTTGTCGAAGTTTTTCAGACGCTCGACGGCGAGGAGGGCTATTTCGTGCTGGCGACCGCCACGGCGGACGGCGATGGGCTGTTCTCCACCGGATCGCCGCTCTTTCTGAGCAGCGCCGCAACCATCACCGCGACTGTGACGGACCCGGACCTCAACACCTCCGCTTTTTCGAGCGGGGTGCTCGCGCCCATAACCTTCACCGGCGACGCGGATCAGCTCGCGCCGCTCTTCCACCAATTTGACGCCAACCAGGACGGGCGATTCACCGAATCCGAGTTCACCGCCGCAACCGGCCGGGACGCGACCGCGTTCGCGTCGGCAGACGCGAATAGCGACGGTTTTGTTGGGTTCCTTGAGCTGCTCGATCTTTCCGAAAGCGAGGCCGGCTACACGGCCGTGCAGGTCACCACGCTCAGCGACGTCGCCGACGCGCCCTCCACCGCGACGGTGCAGGATCTGCTTGCCGACCCCGGCGCGGACGGCGCCATTTCGCTCCGTGAAGCGCTGCTCGCCGCCAGCGCGCAGTCGCGCGTACGGATTGGATTCGATCCCAGCGGCACGATCCGCCCGGATAGCGCGCTTCCGCCGCTTCCGCAAGGGAGTTTCCGTGTGAATATCCGCGGCGGGGGGCGTATCACGATCGACGGGTCGAATCTCGCGGAGACGGAGAGCGGGCTAACCCTTTCCGGTTCGAGCATCCTGGTGGAAGGTCTTACGATTGTCGGTTTCCCCGGCGCCGGCGTGCACATAACCGGCAGCGGCGCGAATGGGAACACACTGCTCGGCAATCGCCTCGGCAACACGGGATCCTCGGCCTTCGGCAATGCCGTTGCCGGGGTCTGGATTAATGGGAACGCCTCCGGAAACGCGGTCGGGGCGGGGATCGCGGGCGTGTACAACACGATCTCCGGCAACACTCAGGGTATCCTGATCGAGGGCGCGTCGACCTCGGGCAACATTATCGCAGGCAACTACATCGGCCTGGACAGTAACGGCTTGACCGCGCTTCCCAATTCTGGCGGCGGCATACTGATCGACAACGGGGCAAGCTTCAATTTTGTTGCGGGTTTTGGCGTGACCGGCGGAGACAACCTGATCGCCGGCAACGGGAACGGGAGCGCGGGCGGGGGCGTCCACGTCACGGGGGGCGCCCGATCGACGTTCATCCTGGGCAATCACATCGGCCTTAACGCCGAGGGGAACCCCGTTGCGAACAACCCGCACGGGGTGCTGGTGGATGGCGGCGCCACCGACACATCGATTGGCATTTTCGTCTTTTCCGAGTTCCAGAAGGGCGTAATTGACGGGCGCCTGGGCTTGCGCGCCGCCATGAAGGGCGTATCGCCGCCGCAATTGCCGTTCCCCAACACAATCTCCGGCAACGTGGCGGACGGAATTCATGTCGAAGGTGAAGCCACTGTGCGCACGCTTATTTCCGGCAATTCCATCCATGACAACGGCGGCGCCGCGATCGCGTTGTTGAACGGCGCCAACGGCGGAATACTCCCGCCCTCCATCGCGAGCGTCAGCGGAGGCCAGCTTATTGGAACCGCGATCCCCAATGGCGCTGTGGAAGTGTATACGGATGACAGCGACGAAGCCCGGGATTTCCTGGGCGTGGCGTCCGCCGATCCGGCGGGCGGGTGGGTTTTTGACATTCCCGCCACGGGCCTGCGCGCGAATCTCACGGCGCTTCAGATCGACATTGGAACGGACCTCCGATCTTCGGCGCTCAGCGCGCCCGTGCCCGCTCCGGCTGGCGGCGAGGGCGAAGGCGAGGGTGAAGGCGAAGGCGAAGGCGAATGTGACGACCCCGAGCTGGATTCGGATGGCGACGGCTTGACCGATTGCGAAGAACTGGCGCTTGGGACTGATCCGCATTCGCCGGATACCGACGGGGATGGCTTGCCCGATGCCTACGAGGTAATGTTCGGGCTGGATCCGTTGAACCCCGCGGATGCGCTCATCGACACCGACCTGGACGGCATCAACAACCTGCGCGAGTTCCTGAACGGCACCGATCCCACGGATCCCAACGATCCGGGCGCCGCGTTCTTCGTTTCCGCCGCCGGCCTCGATCAGCCGGGGCGCGGCAGCGCATCGCAGCCTTTCCTGACCATCGGCTTCGCGATCAGCCAGGTATCCAGCCTGGGGTTGAGCAACGCGTCGATAGTACTCGAATCGGCCATCTATACCGGCGAAATCGAGCTCCCGCCCGGGGTGACGCTGCGCGGCCGCGAAGGCGCGGAAGCCATCATCGACGGCAACGTATTCGGCGCGGAAGGCGCGGGATTGGAGAACCTCACGATCCGGTCGGTGTCCGGCGGGGAGGTCCTGCTGCACGTAGATGATGTGAAGATGGAAATCCGCCAGGTACGTTTTGTCGGGTTGGCCCGCAAGCGCGACGCGACCGGCATTCTGGCGGAGGGAAGCCGCGCCCGTGAAACCCTGATCGCGGAGTGCGACTTCATAGACCTGCGCATCGGGATCGACATCAAGGATGGCGTGCCGGTGATCCGGCGCAATGTGTTCGATAATCCCTCGGAAGCGGGCATCTACCTGCGATCCTCCGCGCAGGTAATGGACCGTCCCCTGAGCGACGCGGAGGACGCGGAGAGCGGCTTCAACACGTTCGCGATCTTCCCCCTCCCGGAAGACGACAAGGGCGACAACGACCCGGTGGCTGTAATCAATGAGACCGATGTCGACGTGATGATGCAGAACAACGACTGGGGCACGGAAGATCCCGCCGAAATCGATGCGCTTATCGACGGCCCGGGCCAATTCGAGCCCTTCCTGGCGCGGGGTTCCGCCATTCTGGCGGGCAGCGTCTTTTGCACCATCTGGGATGGCATCGATCAGAAGCGCCTCCTCGAAGTCTCGGTGGACCTGAATGTCAGCTCCTTCAAGTCCGTCACCAACAACACCGACGGGGTGTATGCCTTCCCCACGGTGCTTCCGGACGCCTATACCATCGTCTGCCGGACCAACGGGTACGTGGACGCCTCGCAATCAGTCAATGTCGGACCAGGCGAGATCAAGTCGGTGGTCATCCCGATGCGCGCAACCGCCGGTGGCGAGGGCGAAGGGGAAGGTGAGGGCGAAGGGGAGGGCGAAGGCGAAAAGCCCGCGGGTACGCCCGCGATTTGCGGGCCTGGCAGTGGCGCGGGCGGTGGCGGGTTCGCGGGCGACCTCCTGCTCGTGCTGGCCATCATTGCGGCCCTCGCCGGGGCCAGCCGGGGCCAGCGCGCCCGGGCATAGTCTATTTCCGCCACGCCGCGGCGCCCAACTCGGCCGCTGCGGCGCTCTTTCTTGGCTCATCCGGTTTGAGCGTACGGGACTATTCACAGGCGTTTCTCCGTGCCCGAATTATCCGGAACCGTCAATGTATGCCGGTAAGAGCCTCTGTTGGCGAGATCGTTTCCTCTGGTCTTTCGGCCCGAAGGGCCAGTGCAGCTCCCAGCCCTGGGCAACGCCCAGGGAACACTGCGCTGCCCTTTCAGGGCGTACAAGAAACCCGCCGCTCAAACCCCGGGCGTTGCCCGGGGCTGAAAACTCCGTTGGCCCTTCGGGCCGAAAGAGTGCGTTCGCATTCAGTTCTGCTGCCGAATATACCGTCTGCGCTGCAGACACGATCCAAGGGATCTCGTATCCGCTCACAGCATCGCCGCCCGGAAATGAGAACCGAGCAACCTACTCCTATTTGCCGTTCTCGTTGCCGACGTACCTTCAATCTGGATGAGCCTCTTTTTTTCCCGGCGGGCGGAGTCTTTCCGCCGCCGCGTCAGGACTTATTCAGCAGTCCCCGCGTCAGCGCCAGTAGGACGAGCGCGGCCAGGGCGATCGCGAAGGAGGCCATCAGGACCTGCTGTAACGCGCCGTCCCGGCCCAGGTGCGCGAGCCCCCACAACACCCCGGAAAAGGCCATCCGCCCGGCCAGGCTTTCCAGGGAGAGAAAGGTTGCCCGGTGTTCCCGCGCGATAAGCGGCGCCACCGCCGCGTTGCGCGGCGCCGTCATGATCGCGCGCGGGCAACTGCGCAATAGAATGAGCGCCACGATAAGGGGATGGGTGAAGAAGGCCATGGTGCCGATGATCAAGGTCTGAAGTCCCGTGCCCGCGAGGAGGGTGGGCCCGAGCCCGATCCGATCGCGCAAGCGAATGCTCCGCGCCGCGACCTGCCCCGCGATGAGCATGGTGGCGAGGGTGATCACGCCCGAGAGCGCCGGCGCGGATCCCGACCCCGCCCTGGTCTCCCGCAGGAGGCTGTCCAGGTAGGGCTGGTAGAATTCGTAGGGCAGGTGGTTCAGCACCACCATCAACACGGCGTATCCGGAAAGCCAGCTCAGCGCGGGCTGGCGCAACTCGCGCAGCGCCCGCCCGATCTGCTTGAGAAACCCGGCGGGACTCAAGATCGCCCGCGCGCCCGGGCTCTCCGGCTCCAGCATCCGCCAGACGATCGCCAGGGACGCCAGCGCCCCCGCCAGCGAGAGGGCATAGGCAATGCGCAGGTCCAGGGCGGCGCCGAGCCCGCCCGCGAGCGCCGCTATCCCGCTCAACCGGAACGACCACCCCGCGACGAGCGCTTCCCGCTCGCCATATTCCGCTTTTCGGTTCAGCGCCGCCAGGGTGTCGTAGTGCAGCGCCGTGTCCGTTCCCGAGTTAAAGGCGATGCCTCCCGCGAGAAGTATCTGCGCGGCGGCGAAGAACAGGAAGGTATCGCTGAACAGAAACAGCGCGTGGGCGGCGGCGGTGGAGAGGGCCGCGATGATGAGCGTGACCCGCCGCCCCACCGCGTCCGAGAAATAGCCGGAAGGGACTTCCAGCAGCACGACGGCGAAATAGTAGATGGCCTCCAGGCGCAGAACATCGGCCAGCGTGAAGTGGGATTGAAAGAAGAGGAAGAACACCGGGAGCCAGAAATGGGCGGCAAAGAGCGCGGCGTAGGCCGGGTACAGGCTCAGGTTGCGATCCAGCGAGCGTGGCATGCCGAAACACGTGCTCCTTCCAGCGCCACCATAGCACATGGAAAAAGCGCGGGTCACCAAAGGGCGCCTCCCACTGCGAAGCGGGCGCCGGATCCGTGCGGCCAAAGCGCTACTGATTCGCGAAAGGGCTTGCACAATTGCCGCGCCCGCCGTACGGCCCGCCTTGGCAAGTGCGGCGGCCAGCCGCCTCTTTTCTCGCCCCGCCGGGGCTCTGTTTTTCGGCGCGGGCAGCCCGGGGTGCGTTCGTTCGCGCGGCCGCGCGATCTTCCTTCCCCCATCCGCCGGCGCGGGCTGTCTCAGGCGGGAATGCCGAGTCCCCGGGGTTGCCATGGTGGCGGTTGCGTGTTATGCTCGCCCTGGTGGCTGGCGGACTGGGCGCCGGCCTTACAGCGGCAAGAGCGTTTCACGGGCGCGGTTCCCGAGTCGGGGCGGGGCGCCGTGGGAGCGGCCTTACGGAGGGACGTATGGACGCCACTATTTCCTGGCGATTCGGGTTGATTGCGCTGGCGTTGGGCGTGTGTGGCGGAGGCTTGGCGCAACCGGCGAACCACTATTTCAGCGGCGCGGTGTTGGATGCGCAGGGGAATCCGATAGCGGGGGCGGTGGTGACGCTGGGGACGCCGCCGGTGCTTTTCGAGCGGGAGGCGAACCGTCTGACGCAAAGCGGCGAAGACGGACGGTTCCGGATAGGGGTTCCGTATGCGGGGGACGCGACGCTGGCCTTCTGGCACCCGGACTACATCAGCGCGACGCTCCGGGCGGACACGGGAGCGAAGGCCGATGTCGCGCTGCGGCGGGGCGAGGTGCTGGAGGGCGCGGTTACGGCGCCGGCGTCCGTGAAGGGGCGCATCGTGGTGTCGGTGCTTTCGCGGGGAGACGGGTTTCGCGATTATACGCGCGCGGACGCGGACGGGCGCTTTCGGTTTGGCAATCTGGCGTCGGGCCCGTGCGCGGTGGAGGCGCGGGCGGAGTCTCGCGATGGGACGATCCGACTGGCGGCGTGGACGTCGGCGACGGTGCGCACGGGCGGCGGGGGCGGCACGCTCGATATCTCGCTGCCGGGCGGCGCGTCGGCGATTGCGGGATCGCTCGCGGACGCAACGGGTTTTCCGGTGATGGGCGAGGCCACGCTGTACATGAACAGCGAGGCGGGCAGCTTCATCGCGACAGGCCGCTGCGGCGCGACGGGGGAGTTTTTGATCTCGGGGGCGCCGTCCGGCGAGGGCGTACTCGTGCTTTCCGCCCGGGACCGTGGCAGCCTGGTGCGGGAGGTGTCCCTGGACGGCGGCGAGCTGCGTCTCGATCCGGTGATTCTTGGTAATGGCCTTCCGCTGCGGTGTTCGTTCCTGAACACGCCGGCGGGGACCCGCGCGATTCACGTGCTGGTGATGCCCGGTAAGGTCGCGCGGCCCGACGGTGGCATCGCGAGCGTACGCGCGCTGCTGGATTCACCGGCGGTTTGGACCGGGGCGCTTCGCGGCAAGAGCGAGAAACTGGATGTGCTACAGCCGGGGGAGTACACGCTGCTGGCGTATCCGCTGGACTCCAGCACGCGGGATCTTTCGGTTTTCGAGCGCGCGGAGCTGATGCAGAATGCCCCAGTGTACATGAACACGTTTACGGTGGCGGCGCACAGTACGGGGGCGACGGTTGCGGCGGCGTTTCCGGCTGACCAGCGCCCCATGATGGAGGCCGCGCGTGCTCCGATGCACCCGATTATCGGCCGCTGGGCCTACACCCACGAGGGCAGCGTCTGGACACGGATCTTCACGGCGGACGGGCGCTGCATCCTGACCGAGGGTCCCGCGACGCACTGGACGCACCCCTATGTCATTCTGGGGGAGAACCGGGTGGCGGTGCTGGTGGACGAGAAGCGGCGGATTCACGTGATCCGGGATGACGGGAAACTGGATATCGAGGGGCAGTTCGTCGCCACGAAGGCGCCGTAGGCGGCTCGAGCTCGAGCCCGGGTGGTAGCTCGCTTTGACGCGGAATGTCCGCGATCCTTGCGCCTGCGGCGCGGTGGACAGCCGGGACGGCTATCCTACATTTGCGCCTTGCAGCGCTGAACACAGGCGAGACGCCTGTGCCACTTTCTTTTTGAGGTGGTTTTGGTGGGGGGCGGCGGGCCTGTTGAAGGTGGGCTCACGTTGCCGCGGAATGTCCGCGATCCTTTGCGGCGGATTCACGAGATCCGGGACTACTCCAGGTTTACGCGCACGGCGACGACCGGGCTTTCGGGCCAGTCGGCGGGCAGGGTTATGGCGTTGGTTTGCGCCGCGACGGCGAGTTCTTCTCCCGTGGCGAGGACTGAGGCGCTCTTGATCGACTGATCGAGGCCGATCAGGGAGACGGTGTCGCCGGGGCGGGATTCGAGGAGGAGGTAGATCGCGTCGCCCTTGCGCGTGAGCTTGCCGGCGGAGGCCTCGACGCCGTGTACGCGGCGGGTCCCGTAGATGGCTTCGCCGTTGACGTCGAGCCAGGCGCCGATGTCGCGCAGGCGTTCCGCGAGGTGATCCGGGATTGTGCCGTCGGGTTTCGGACCGACGTTCAGCAGGAGGTTGCCGCCGCGGCTGACCACGTCGGCGAGGGTGCGGATGAGTTCCGCGCTGCTCTTGGGTTCGCCGTCGTCCTGGCGGTAGCCCCAGGAGGTTCCGATGGTGAGGCAGGCCTCCCACGGGCGAATATCCTTGTCTTCGGTGTCGGTTTTCTTGCCGATTTCGGACATCTGCTCGCGCGTGTAGAAGTCGGCGAGGGGCGTAACGCCGCGCTCGCCCTTACCGAGCCGGTCGTTAACGAGCGCGTGGGGCTGAAGGGTGTGAATCATGCGCACGAGATCCTCCGCGCGCCAGGTTTCCGCCGGGTGATCCCATTCGCCGTCAAACCAGAGGCCGTCGATGGGTCCATAGTTCGTGCAGAGTTCGCGCACCTGGCCGAAGAGGAACTCGTCGACGTATTTCGGGAGATCCGCCTGGAAAACGGGGTGATACCAGTCGAGTGTGGAGTAGTAAAACGAAATCTTCACGCCGTTCGCGCGGGCCGCGTCGACCAGTTCCCGCACGAGGTCGCGCTTTGCGGCGCGATCCATGCTGTCGTAGTCGGTGAGGGCGCTGTCGAACATGGAGAAGCCCTCGTGGTGCTTGCTGGTGAAGGTGAGGTAGCGCGCGCCGGCCTCGCGTACCAATTTCATCCAGGCGTCCGCGTCGAATTTGTCGGGATTAAACCGATCGGCGTACGGGGCGTATTCGGCGGCGGGTATGCCTTCGTTTTCCATGGCCCAGGAGACATAGGGGCCCTTGTCGTTCTTGCCGTGCAGCGCGTAGAGTCCCCAGTGGACGAAGATACCGAACTTGGCGTCCTGGAACCAGGCGCTGTCGGGCCGGGGCGGCATGGGATCGGCCTGCGCAACGGCGGCGGGCGCGAGGAATATGAACGCGGGGAGGAAGGCGATGCGAAGCCAGGCGAACATGGGCGGGTACTCCTGAATGGGCTGCGGAAAACAGCGCGGGCTCCCGAAGCCGAGGCCGGGAGCCCGCGAGAATGTCGAATTCGAGCGGGCCCCTACTGGGCCGCCTTTTCTATAGCCTCGCCGCCCTTCTTGATGTCTTTCCCGACGCCGCGCACGGTGTTGCAACCGGTCACGGAGAGGACCACGAGCACGGCAAGCGTGGCGAGTACAGCGCGATTTATCAGCTTCATGGCAAGCATCCTTCTAACACGTCTCGGCGCGCCGTCCAGCCATCGCGGCGCCCGGGTATCGTACTGCGCCGGCGCGCCGGGGTGCAAGGCGGCGGCGGAAGTTGTGCCGGCAGGGATGCCGGCGCTCCATCGGGCTCGCTTTTCTTGTTGCGAGCTTCTGTTCGGTCGTGCGCGCGCGTCCATAAAGCGTGGCGGACGGCGCCCGTTGCGAGATTGGGCGATGCGCGGCATGCAGGTCGCGGATAGGAAGGGTTCTCGTGCATGCCGGCAGGGATGCCAGCGCTCCATCGGGCTCGCTTTTCTTGATGCAGGCGGCTGTTCGGTCGTGCGCGCGCGCCGATACGCGGCGTATTGATCACGATGCGGCCACGTCTGGCGGGCCTATTCCGCCGGCGGCGCCTCGTTCGCCTGGATGAAGGCGAAGAGATCGCGCAGGTCCTGGTCGGACATGCCGGTGAGGATGCCTTCGGGCATGACGGAGAGGGCCATGGGCTCCATGGATTTCACCTTTTCGAGGGGCACGGTCATTTCGTTGCCCGCGGAATCCACGAGCATCATTTCCGTATCGGTCTTGCGGAGGAGGAACCCGGTGATGACCCGCTCCGTCTCGCCGAGGCCGTCGTCCTCGCCGAGGATGGTGAAGGTGGCGCCGGTGTATTCGGGCAGCACGGAGCGGCTGGGGTCGATCACGTTGGTGACGAAGTCCCAGAGGTCCTTGCGGTTGAGGCCGGTGATTTCCGGGCCGACCTGGCGGCCGAAGCCGTGGTGCACGTGGCATTTGCCGCAGTTCTCCGCGTAGATCGGGATGCCGCGACGCGCGTCGCCCGGGCCGTTTTTCACGGTCGCCCAGACCGCGTTCACCTGCGCCATTTTCTCGTCGGGGCTGGTTCGGATGGCGCCCCAGTATTTCTGTACGAGGCGGTCGATCTCGGGATCGTTGAGCGCGGCGAGGTTCATGAGGAGCACGCGGTCGACATCGCTGGCGGGGACCTGGCCCGCATCCACGGCCTTCAGCAGGGCGGTGGCCCAGGGCTTGCGCGACACGAGCGCGCTGGCGATCCGGCCCTTGAGGTCGCCCGCTTCCGGGAGCGCCGCGAGCAGGGCGGCGCCCACGTCGGCGTCGCCAAAGCGCTGGAGCGCGCCGAGGGCGTCCGCGCGGAGATCGGGGCTGTTCTGGAAGAGATCGAGCAGCACCGGTTTCGCCGGGGCGTGGGTCTCTTCGCCGAGGAGGGTGATGAGGGCCTTCCGCTGCGCGGCGGGGACCTCGGGATCGGCGATCATCGCCGTCGCCTTCTCGTACACCTCGGTATTGCCCAGGCGCGCCGCGATGATCAGGAGCTGCGTGTTATTCGGGTCATTTTCGAGGAGGCGGGCGAGCTCCGCATTGAGCGCGGCGGGGACAGTTGCGTTTGTGCCGGACCCGAGGCCCTTCGCAATGCCGGCGAGCAACTGCTGGCGCTGCGCGGGGGATTGCATGGCCGCGAGCACCGCCGCGCAGGCATTGAAGTCTTCGTCGCGCCGGTCCTGCGTGAAGCGCTGGCCGAGGCGGGCGACGATGGTCTGATCGAAGATCGCGCTGCTTGCCTGGACGGCGTCGTTCACCCACGCGACGGCTGTGGCGCGGTCCCGGCGGATCTGGGCTTCGACGGCCCACCAAAGGAGCATGGGGATATGGGTATCGTCCACATCCTTCCCCGAGCGGAGCATGGCGAGGACGACGGCGAGGCCCTCTTCGGCATTCAGGCGGCCGGCCGTGCTTGCGAGCTGGCTGCGCACCTGGGGATCCTCCTCCACGAGGCCGAGCGCGACAAGTTTCCGGGCGATCAGATCGTTCGTGGCGCCGTCGTTGCCGATGATGCGCACCGTCCACTCGCGGACGGCGGGGTTCGGGTGATCGAGCGCGCGGGCGGCGAAATCCGGCGTGAAGCCGCCGGACGCGTTGATGGCCCAGAGCATCCAGAGGGAGCGCGCCTCGACGCGGTTCGGCTCCCAGAAGATGGCTTCGAGCGCGGGGATTGCGCTGGCGTCCTTCCGGTCGTACAGCACGCGGAGTGCGGTCTCCCGGTACCACTTGTTCGGGTGGTTGAGCGCGTTGATCAGGTCTTCGGTGGACGCCGCACCGAGATCGAAAGGGCGGTAGGGCGTGTTCTCACCCCAGGTCACGCGGTAGATGCGGCCCGTTTCGCGCAGGATGCGGTCGGTCTCCGCCGAAACGCTCCAGGTGATGTTGGTGTCGTGCCAGTCGGCGATGTAGAGGGCGCCGTCGGGCCCCTGGGCCATGTCGACGGGCCGGAAGTGCTGATCCTCGGTCTGGAGTATTTGGGCGGTTTCGTGCGCGGCGTAGGTCGAGCCTTTGGGCTTGAGTTCGGCGGTGCTGATGCAGCGTTTCAGGGCGCGCGCGGTGAAGAGGTTGTCCTGGAATTGCGCGGGGAAGTTTGGCGCGTGGTAGGAGACCATGCCCTGCGAGAGCTTGGCGCGGGTGCTGTGGTCCTCCATGCCCTCGAACCAGCCGTAAGCGTAGGGGTTGGTGAGTTCGCCGTGCTTGCCCCAGCTTTTCCAGTAGTAGCCGCCCTGGACGTTGTGAAAGCCGATGAGCCCGCCGTTGCTGCCGGTGAACATGCGGCCCTCGGCGTCCATGGCGATGCCGAAGTTGTTGTGGCCGCCCTCGGCGAAGAGTTCGAAGCGGCGGTCCTCGGTGTTGTAGCGCCAGAGGTTCTGGCCCTTGAAGTGGAGGCCTTCCTCGTCGATGCCGGGGCGCGTGACGGTGGCGGTGGTGGTGGAACCCTGGTAGCCGTAGAGCCAGCCGTCGGGCCCCCAGGTGAGGCTGCTGGCGACGGCGTGGAGATCTTCGAGGCCGAAACCGGCGAGGTGTACTTCCGGATCGCCATCGGGTACGTCGTCGCGATCCGCGTCCGGGTAGAAGAGCAGGTAGGGCGGGTTCATCACCCAGACGCCGCCGCGGCCGGGCAGGGCGGAGGTTGTGACGCTGAGTCCCTCCACGAAGACTTTCATGTGGTCGAAGGTCCCGTCGCCGTCGGTGTCTTCGTGGATGGTGATGCGGTCTTTGCCCCGGACGTGGTTGGGCGGGGCGGCTGGGGGGAAGTTCTCGTACTGGATGCGCCAGTATTCGTCGTGGCCGATGACCGTGAGTCCCTCGGGAAAGGGGAATTGGAGGTACTGCGTGATCCAGAGGCGTCCGCGCTCGTCGAAATTCACGTCGAGCGGCTGGCGCACGTCGGGCTCGCGGAGCACGGTCTCGAGTTGGAAGCCCTCGGCGATGGTGAAGTCGATGTCCTGGCCGACCTGGGCGGGGGCGTGGAGCGCGGTAAGAAGGACGATCAGGCACGGAAACAAACGGGTGGGCACGTTGGATTCTCCTGCGATTGCGGCTGCCGCCGGCGCCACCGGCGGGTGAGTCCGTTATTGTGGCGGATTCGCGGGGGACTATCAAGGCGGGGGTGCGGGAGGCGGCGGAGGGACGCGGCAGATGCGGGGTCGCGCGCCAAGCCAACGCAACCGTTGGCCCCGTCACTCCAGTTGCGACCAGCCCTTGTTCGAGTCACCGATCTGGAGGAGGCCATATAAGATGGCAACGCCCGCCAATCCTCCGATAATCGGGCCGATTCCCACACCGATGTATAGGTTGATGACCGCAGCTACGGCAGCGGTTACACAAAAGCCCCAGAATCCCCATTTCTTCCAGCGAAACAGGGCAATGGCGAAAATCACATTGCAGAGAGCGAAGAACGTCAGTATCGTCGCGCCATAGAGTCCGTACGTGAAAGCGGTGGCTGAATTGGCAACTATCACGAATGCCAGCCATGCCGTGAGACAACCGTGCCTGCCCTTTTCTTCCGCCACAATAAGTTCCTTCTCCCTGGTCCGAATCAATCGGTCCCAACAAACCCCACTGGAGCACTTCGGATGCACGATGCCTCCAGAATTATGTCCCAATTGTCAAGGGGCTCTAACTGGCTGCAAACCACTTTAAGTCTTCCAAGGGCAGGATAGCGAGACTCACCACGACTGTCAATAACAGGTAACGGAGCGGTACACCCACCGGCTGGTGCTACGCGCAACAGCCAGGCGTGTGGCGCACTTGCCAGCCGGAGGCAGTCCCCCGGGTGCGGGTACAGCCTTTTATGACGCTTCGCGTCACCCGTTAAGGTTGAAAATGGACGGCAGCTTCGCCGCCTGGCAGGCGGGGACGCCTGCGCTCCCAGCCTTTGCCGCTTCTTTGGGAGAGATACTGTATTCTGGTTTGTGTGTGGCGGTTGTGGTGAAGCTGAGGCGTGTTTTTTCGGAGCAGATTTCAGAGCAGCCAGAGGCAGTCCCCTGTGGATCGCATCGTGCATTTGCCAGGCGGAGCCGGCCCCCCTGATCAGGTTGCGAGGAGGCGTGCGACGCGGAGGAGGTCTTGATCAAATTCGGTGCGGTGTTCCCAGGCCTCGCTGAGGGGGCAGAGGATCATTTTGAGGTGGCTGATGCCGACCATTTTGCCGGTTTCGCCTTCGAGCAGGGCTTCGACGGCGCGGACGCCCATGCGGCTGGCGAGGACGCGGTCGAAGGCGGTGGGGCTGCCGCCGCGCTGGAGGTGCCCGATGATGGTGACGCGGGACTGCTTGAATTCGGAGACTTTTTCGACCTCGTTGGCGATGGTGATGGCGTTGCCGGCGTCATCGCCCTCGGCGACGACGACGACCATGGAGGTTTTTCCGTTGTCGCGGCCGTAGCGGAGCATGTCGACGAGCGCGGGGATGTCGGTTGGCTCTTCGGGCACGAGCACCTCCTCGGCGCCACCCGCCATGCCGGCGATGATGGAGATGTAGCCGCTGTGGCGTCCCATCATTTCGACGAAGAAGATGCGATCATGCGAGGCGGCGGTGTCGCGCACGCGATCGAGGGCGTCCATGGCGGTGTTGATGGCGGTGTCGAATCCGATGGTGTAGTCGGTGCCGCCGATGTCGTTGTCGATGGTGCCGGGGAGGCCGATGCAGGGGATGCCGTGTTCCTGGTGCAGGAGGTGGGCGCCCCGGTAGGAGCCGTCGCCGCCGATGACGACGAGGCCCTCGATGCCCTGCTCCCGGAGCTGCGCGGCGGCGCGGGCGCGTCCCTCGGGCTGCATGAATTCCTTGCAGCGGGCGGAGTGCAGGATGGTGCCGCCGCGGTTGATGATGCCGCTGACGGAGCGGGCTCCCAGCGGCTCGAACTGGCCCTCGATCATGCCGTGGTAGCCCCGGTGAATGCCGGTGACCTCCAGGCCGTGGTGGATTCCGGCCCGCACGACCGCGCGGATGGCGGCATTCATTCCCGGCGAGTCCCCGCCGCTCGTCAACACCCCGATGCGTTTCATTTCTTCTTCCCCTTCGCGTTTGCGGTTGGCTTTGGTTCTTCCTGCTTTTCCGGCTCGGGCAGGGCCATCTGGTCGCTGAGCGGGCCGGCCTTCACTGCGTGTTCCAGCCCCCGCGCGCGCCATTCGGCCAGGGCGGCGACGGCGTCCGCCTCGGCCTTGGCGCCGGCCGCGAGGAGCCATTCTACCTCGTCCATGAGGCGCCGCACTTCTCCGACGAGCCAGTCGCCCCGGGCGCGCGCCTGCGGGGTGGCGGTGGCGCCGGTGAGGTAGGCGCTGACGAACTCGTCGCAGCGGGCGAGGGTGTCCTGGATGGGCTCGATGAAGGTGGCGCCGCGGGCTCCTTCGAGGCGGCAGAGCGTCCGGGTGAGGCGGGCGAGCTCGGCCATGGCTCCGACGGCGGCGGGCCTGGGGATGCGCCCGGCGTGCCAGCGATCCTCGATATCGGGGAAGCCCCGCAGGAGCGCGAAGAAGTGTACGCGGCTGGTTTCGCCGTCGGGCGCATCGCCCGCCGCGGCGAGGGTTTCGCGCTGCGCTTCGGTCCAGGCGGGTGCGAGGTCGCGGCGCGCGAGAATCGCCCGGACGGTGGATTTGGTCTCGGCGACGAGCGCGGCTTCGAGCAGCGGCCCGCCAGCGCCCGTCAGGAATTGAATGGAGGCGCCGGCGGTTCCGGCCCAGCGCTCGCCATCGGGATCGCCGAACGTCCGCGGGTTGCCCCAGGCGTCCCGCAGGGTGAAGGGGGCGCTTTCGCTCCAGGGGAGGGCAATTTCGGTGTCGCCGCCGGTGCTCCATAGGGCCATGGTCCACGCGGGGCCGCGCGCGAAGAGGCGCGCGCGGGCGGCGCCGGGCTGCGGGAGGATGGCGGCGAAACCGGCGGGTGGAATGGCATGGGCGAGGGTGTTTGCGTAGCCGATCCCGGATTGCAGCGCGCCATCGGCCACGAACAAGCGGGCGGGGATGCCGATCCGGACCGCGCCGCGCGCCCGGGCCTCGAAACAGGCGGGCAGCAGCCCCGCGGGGTCCTCCCCGGCGTGGAGGTACTCCAGCGTGGCGGCTTCGATGCCCCGAACCTGAAACGCGATGCGGATCAGGGCGAGCGCGTCGGGGCCGGCGGCGTCGCCGCGAAGGACGAGGTGCTCGGCGTCGCGGACATCCACGGCGGCGAGTACGGCGTCCAGGTCGGCGGCGTCGCCAATGGCGAGCATGACGGGGAGGCTGCACGGCAGCGCCTGTAGCGCTTCGATGGCGGCGGGGAGCGCGGGTGCGTTTTCCGGCGTGGCGGCGAGTTCCCAGCGTGCGATGGCGCCGCAACCCAGTTCGCCCAGGCGGGCCCCGGTGCGCGCGGCGTTTTCGACATCGTCGAGGACCACGAGGGCCTGCATGCCGAGCGCGGCCAGGCCGGTGAAGAGGACCTCCGGTTCGGGGTGGCTTGCGGGCACGCGCACCCGATCGATGGCGGCGGCGCGCAGCGCGAGGAGGGTATCGCGGCTGATTTCGTCGCCCCAGGCATAGACGGGATGGGGTTCCGCCCCGGCGGGCCGATCGATCCGGTACACCGCCGCTTGCCGCTCTTCGATCGCGGCGCCATCGCCCACGCGGACCGTAACCCGCCATTCTCCTCGGATCTCGGGGAGGTTCTTCACGGCGCACCAGCGGTCGATACCGGGTCCGAGACTGACTTCCGGGAAGACCTGGCGCACGGCATCGCCCTCCGCGCCGGGCTCAAGGATCACCTCGACATTCGCCACGGTCGCGGCGTCGCTCCGGATCTCGACGATAAAGGGATCATCGACGTAGCTGTAGGCAAGGGGCTGATCCGGCGAAACGGTGATTTCCACCGCCGCCAGGAGCAGCGCCAGTGCCGCGGCCGCGCCGGTCACAGGCCCCTCAGAAAGGGGTTCGTGGCGCGCTCGCGCCCGATGGTCGTGGTGGGGCCGTGACCGCAGTAGACGACGGTGTCGTCGGGCAGGGGCCAGAGCTTTGTCTTGATGGAGTCTAGCAGCTGTTCGAAACTGCCGCCGGGCAGGTCGGTGCGCCCGATGGAGCCGCTGAAGAGGACGTCGCCGCCGATCACAAAGCCATCGCCGACGAGGACGACGTGTCCCGGCGCGTGGCCGGGCGTGTGCAGCACCTTCATCTCGACCCCGCCGACTTTGATGATGTCACCCTCCTCAATGAAGCGATCGGGATCCGGCGAGGGCGGGCAGGCGACGCCAAACATCATGCCCTGTTGCTCCAGGGATTGCAGGAGCGGGAGGTCGTCGCGGTGGCAGACGAGGGGCGCGCCGGTGGCGGCGACCATGCCGGCGTTTCCGCCGGCGTGATCGATGTGGCAGTGCGTGTTGAAGATCATGGTGACCGTATCATCCGCGACGGAGGCCTTGAGTTCCGCGGTGGCTTCGCCGGGATCGATGACGATGGCCTCGCCGCCGTCCTTGATCACGTAGCAGTTCATGGCGAAGGGGGTCATCTCGAAGGACAGAATTTCCAAACGTAACTCCTTGTAGTGCGGTCCGGCGCGGCCGGGCGTCCCCCAGTATACCCGAAATCGGGGCGCCGCCGCCGGGTTGTGGCGGGCGAATTCAATGGCTTGTGTTTATCTGTCCGGTGATCGCGTATGGCGCGGGACCGCGTTTTGGGGGTAACGGATGAGTGGGCCACGATTGGACACGAATTCACACAGGGCAGCCTCTGGCCGCAACCGAAGAAGGGATCACCACGAAGGTCACGAAGGTCACGAAGAAAAGAAGTCTTTGAAGGGGAGTTCTCCATGCCAAGGTGTAAGGAGGCGACGCGAGGTCTATGCGCGCGGCGGATTGGATTGGGAGCCACAAAGAGCACAGAGAACACAAAAGATTTGTTTGGACCGCGAGTGGACTCCGCGCAGCGTTTGGCCGCGATTTGGAATTTTGACCACGGATTACACTGATTGCACGGATAGAGATGGAATTCGATGAGTTCCAACCGCGATTGGTCACGAGTGAAGAAATGATGTAATTCTTTAGCGGAATGAAGCTGGCTTGATACCTCGACGACACAATCCCGCGCAGCAACGGAAGTGTGGACGAATGGGAGCGCGGGCGGCCCGCCCGCACCGCGCCGAAGGCGCGAATCTAAACAGTGGTAGTCCGGGTCCAATCGTCTCCCCGATCAAGTGTGCCCAAATCGCAAATACGCCATGCACCTCCGGTGCATTGCAGGCGGGGACGCCTGCGCTCCCAGCCTTGCGAGCTCTCGTCGTAGGATCGCGGCATGACAAGAATGGGCTGGCGCTACTTCAGACCGCTAAAGTGTTACGAAATGATTTATTCGTCGTGGGATTCCAAGGCTGAATTCCTGGCTTCCATGGGCCGTTCGAAGGCGCCGCTCGCGCTGAGTCAGCCTGGAAGGCCAGGCCACGATGGCGAGCGCTGAAGGATTGCGGCGATTGTGGATCCGCGACGGGCATCGGGGCTGATCACCGTCAGGCAGGGTCGAAGATGCGCCGTGCGGGATCCCCAACCTCCTGGCGGAAATGGCGGGGTGATGGGACTTTCGAATGCCGCCGCCGGGTTGTGGAACGCGGTCGCGGTTGTGTAGGGTGGCGGGATATATTGCCGCGTTGCGGTAGACCAGGCGGGGGCTGATTCCGCCTGGCGAACCGAGAAGGAACCCCTCCGATGACCACGCTTCCCCTGCTTTTGACCCTCGCGCAGCTTGCCACGGCGGGCGCGCTGCAACTGGATGAATCGCCCGCGGGCCCACAGGACTGGGGCTTCCGCCCGGCGCACGAATCCACGGTGCGGACGACGCCGCCGGCCCTGGTGTGGCGTCCGGTGGAGGGCGCGGCCTATTACGCCGTCGAAATCGCGCGGGACGAGGCATTCACGGCGCAGAAGCGTTTGTATCCGGCGGTGCGCTGGTCTTCGTTTGCGCCCGACATGGCGCTGGAGCCGGGGGTTTGGTTCTGGCGTTACGCCGCGGCGGACGCGGACGGCGCGCAGAGCGCCTGGAGCCGGACGCGGCGCTTTGAGGTGGCGGCGGACGCCCGGCCCTACCCGAAACCGGCTATCGGGGAGCTGGCGGGGCGTATTCCGGCGTCGCACCCGAAGCTTTTTCTGCGGCCGGAGGAGATCCCCGCGTTTCAGGAGGCCGCGCAGGGCCGCCAGGCCGCGCAGTGGGCGGACCTGGTGAAGAGTGCGGACGGGCTGCTGAAGTCCCCGCCGGACACGACCGAGCCGCCGAAGTATCCCGAGGGTACGGTGCACAAGAGCGACGCCTGGAAAAAGATCTGGTGGGGCAACAGGCGGCGCGCCATCGCGGTGGCGGATGGGGCGGCGACGCTGGCCTTTGTGTACCGGCTCACGGGCGAGGAGAAGTATGGCGACGCGGCGAAGGATCTCATGATGGCCTTTGCGGCGTGGGACCCGCGCGGTGCGACGAGCTACAAGTACAACGACGAGGCGGCGATGCCGCTGCTGTACTTCCCGGCGCGCGCGTATACGTGGGCGCATGATCGCTTCAGCCCGGCGGAGCGCAAGAAGATCGTGGAGGTCATGCGGGTTCGCGCGGCGGAGTGCTTTAACCACCTGAACGGGCGTCAGCACCTCTGGCGGCCCTACGCGAGCCACTCCAACCGCGCGTGGCACTTCCTCGGCGAGGTGGCGATCGCGTTCCACGGTGAGATTCCCGAGGCGGAGACCTGGCTGGACTACGCGATGACGATCTTCTACACATGCTACCCGGTGTGGGGCGGCGAGGATGGCGGCTGGCACGAGGGACTCGCGTACTGGTCGAGCTATATGGGCCGGTTCATGTACTGGGTGTTCGCCTCGCAGGCGGCCTTCGGCATCGACCCCTTCGAGAAGCCGTTTTTCGCGTCCACGGGCTACTACGCGATGTATTCGCTGCCGCCGGGCACGAAGGAGGGGGCGTGGGGCGACCAGGCGCAGGGCGCCTCCTCCAGGAGCATTGCCAGCCTGATGCGCACCTTCGCGGCGGGCGCGGGTAACCCGCACTGGAAGTGGTACGCGGAGACGCAGGGGGCCGGCGCGCCGGGCGGCTACATGGGCTTCATCCAGTCCTACCGGGGCGGTGACATCGCGGCGGCGGCGCCGGCCGATCTGCCCTCGTCGCGCGCTTTCCCGGCGGCGGGCCTGGCCGTGCTGAATTCGGACCTGATGGACGGCGAGAACAACGTCCAGATCCAGCTGAAGAGCAGCCCCTTCGGCCGCCAGAGCCACGGCTACAACGCGAACAACGCCTTCCTGCTGCACCTGGGCGGGGAGCGCGTTTTCCGGAAGAGCGGGAAGCGCGACGTCCACGGAAGCCCGCACCACACGAAGTGGATGTGGGAGACGAAGTCGGACAACGCGATCCTCGTGAACGGGAAGGGCCAGCCGCCGCATTCCGCCGCCGCGCGCGGACATATTGCGCATTTCCAGACCTCGAAGACCCTCGATGTCGTTGTGGGCGAGGCCGGCGCTTCCTACGAATCGCTCGACCGCTGGACGCGCCGGATCTTCTTCCTGAAGCCGCACGCCGCCGTGATCCACGACGTGCTGGAGGCGCGGGAGCCGTCGGACTACCAGTGGCTCCTGCACGCCACGGGATCGTTCACGATCGACGAGGGCGGCGTGTTCTGGGAAGGCGAACAGGGCAGCGTCGACGTGGAATTCATCCACCCGCCGAAGCTCGCCATTTCCCAGACGAAGGAATACGACACCCCGCCGCATGAGTGGGCCAATTTCGACCTCGACGAGGTGCACCTGACCGCCGCGACCACCAAAAAGGCCGCGCGCCAGGAGTTCATCACGCTGATGACCTTCGACGACGCCCCGGTGGAGTTCAAGCACGAGCGCAAGCAGGACCAGACGACACTCGCCATCGCCCTGCCCGACCGTATCGTCGCCCTCCAACTGAGCCCGGATCGCTTCGAGGTGCGCGAGGAGTAGGCGGAGTATTTAGGTCCGTCCGTGTCCGGATGGCCGATTAATCGATTTCGGAACCCTGAGATCAAGAAATCACGGATGGTATAAAACCTTAACTGGAACTGACCTCTCGTCGTCTGTCTTGAACAACAATCCCCCACTTCCTCGCTCGCTTAACGGTACCGTGGGTTTGTAAGTCACTTTGTACTTTTTGGCCTTGGAGTCGCCTGCCAAGATTTCCTCAATATATAGCCCTTCGAGCCCGAATGATTCTATTGACGTTACCTCGACTTCTCCACCTGATCGTCGTCGTATACTCGTTTCTGCAACCAACTTGCTTGATCCTAACAATAATACTGCGGGATTTGCCTGAATATCTCTAACTATCTCCCCATTTATTCCCACTCTTATGGGTTGCTCCCCCGCATTCTTGCTTGTCATGACTTCTAGTATTGCGTCTAAATGACCCTCGACAGATTCCGACTCGACGGTAGCTGTCAAATCTATGACCCAATCCCTCTTCGTTGCCATTGGCAGGCCTGTTCGCGTCGGTTCATTCCTTCCAAAACGCACTTTTATTGTGACTGCTTCCACGGGCACCTCTGAATTCTTTGTCCCGACAGTTCGAACATCAATGATTTGAAAGGATTCATCTGCTGGCGCAAATACCGCAAGATGCCTGGAGATAGTCTGGCCAATGGACATGGGTCCGAAGTTAATCTCTGTCGGATTCGTGATTTGGGGATTGGAAACATGGCCGCTTATGCGCAAATATGAACTGGGACAATCCAAATCGTTTGACGTCACATAAATTGAAGTGAAAAAGTCTCCACGATCATTGCTGAGATCTAGTACGGCTCGAAGTTGGGTCGTTTCACCAGGCTTTACAACCTTGCTGTCTATGCCAGCAGACGTGCATGAACATCCCACCTTTCCTAGCTCAAGGGTCAGACACTCGTTGCCAAGATTGCTAGCATTAAATGCGACTTCCAGTGACTTGCTGGGTTTCACAACTCCAAAGTCGACCGACGCAGTCTCCCAACTCAAACGCGGACCAATTCTTGAGTATTCAATCGCTGGACGCTTCAAGAGCAGAGCCTCGCCGTTCCACATTCGGGATAACTCATCCTGCGCAAGCAGGCGGGCGGTGTCTTCGGGATCGTAAACGTATACCTTACTCGGAATTACATCACTGACCTCCCTAGGGTCACAGGCTACGAAGTGATTTCCGTTCACCCAAAGCACTGCAGTTCCCTTGAATCGTACCAGCTCTTGCCATGTTGTTTCTCGCAACTCAGCATTCGCACCGAATTGTTCTGCTCTTGACTTCAATTCAGCAAAGGAATTCCCCTTGTCGCTTATTGTCATCAATGAAGCAATTTGGCGGAGATCCACTGGATAACCTATACGGCTCAGCGCGACCATAAGTGAACGAGGCCCGCAGAGTTTTTCGTGACTGTCCTGCTCTCCAAGTGATTGTGCATCCATTACGTTTTCTAACGGGTGATCGGCAGAACAAGATGCAAGCTGAAATACTACCCAAATAGCGATACAAATCGCACTGTGGGAAAGCACCACTTTAGGCCGATATTTACTACACCCATGTCGCACTTTTATTCCATCTCCGAGTCTGAATCGACTCATCTTCAAATGCTCAGTTGGCCGCCGAACGTTCCAATTGCAATTCGGGCGTCACATAGTCCGGCATCCGCTCTCCAATCCCGAGTTCCATAACTAGAGGGATTGACGGGTTTCGGTGGTCGATCAGCGTCGTTTGTCGGGCGTACGGGCCATAGGAATGCTCCAAAGCCTGCCGGAGAAGTTCGGCGTTCTCCGATGGCGCGATCGTCTCAAACGTTATCGTCACCGACTCACCTTCTTTCATGGAAGGGGTCCGCCAGCGGCCCCATTCCGGAATGAAGCGGCCCTCTGTGACGCGCGCGCCATGGTTCTCCATGTGCAGGAACGCGATCCCGGCACGTTCATCCTCCGCGCTCTGGTAGAAGGATGCGCTCCTTACCATCCAGTGCTTTTCGGGCTCTATGGTCAAGCGCCACCATCCGATCTGGGAATCTAACAGCCCCCTTCCGCTCCCACGGACATCGAGCGTTCCTTCGCCGACTTCGGAGACCGACTCTACCGCGTCGATGTGGGATGCGAACCCCCTGCCCATGGACCATAGCACCCTTTTCACCGGCTCGGAAAATGCCTGGCTGTCCCCGCTCTGAATGGAAACGATTGCCTGCTGTTTGTCCAGGGGTATGTCGTCTGCTCTCGCTGCGGTACTATTCGGGTCTGCCTTTATTTCCACAATGGTTGCCAGAACTTCCGTTACAAGGGTTGTGGTGCCTACATAGGCCATCCATTCCCTGGCATCGCCAACATGCGCGGGGAATTCCCGGGCTCTGCTCACAACCGCCACATACCCATTTCCCGCAGAGAATTGCCAGGTTCGCTCCAGTTCCGGACTGACTCGTGTTGAAAGTCTTTGATCCGTTCCGGAAACGCTCACGGAACTCGTATAGGCGGAATCAAAGTCGCGAAGTTGCGGGAGAATGTCACTCGGACGGTGGGGCTCACCTGCGCCGGCCTGTAGAGCGACTCCCGCCAGAATTAAGCCTGTCAATTGAACGTGAAACCTTGTCGAATTGCGCATGATTTGTGCCTCCGGATTTCAAACACCAAATCCTCGTTGCCGTTGCCAATTGAAGAGGAGCCTCGTGACAAGATATGGTTCGGTCCAGAACGCTCCATTGCTCGAGCACTTTCACTTCAAGAGAATTCTTTCTCCGCATCCGCAGGGAATTATGGAGAAACAACGCGGGTCTTTATCGCCGCCACCTTAGAATGGACTGCTGAGACCCAGGCGCGTCTCCCCAATAGACCGCATAGATGAGAATGTCGTTGAATTTTGGCGCGCCCCCTCTTTAACCGCAGACCACTCTGCCCAGTTGAGTTTCAACAGTAACATAGCTACCGCCATCGCAGTTCGCTCGTAGACATTTATATTCAATCGCGTAAGCGTTGCACCACAGTGGATCGTTAAAGGATACAACAGCAGGGTCGCATCCAGTAAATGAACCTTCGTACTGAATCTGGTACGTCATTATCTTGGAGGAATCTTGGCGCAAGACGCATGGAACCGGATTGGTTTGCTCTTCCACGGGACATCTGGCGTAGAGTTCGATGTTTAGGAGGCATTTCGTTGCGTCGCACAGCGTTAATGGATTCATGTTCGCATGATCGCATTCAGCTTGAACTTTTTCCGGGTGGATGAGTCCGCCAGAGTCGATACACTCCCCGCATCCGGTTTCGCCTCCTCGAAGGCGCTCTAAGTTGCCAACAGCCTTTTCACTCAATCGGTTTTCCGATGTTGTCAAACCGGTGAATCCTGAAATTGCGATTACAACGAGGGAGATACCATAGCAGAAATGGATTACTATCCGCTTTTTTGTTCCTCTAGGTATATTTGAGAACTCCATAATTTATACCTTTGAAAGTAGTTAAAGATACACACCACGACAGGTTTACTAATCTACAAGCCAGATGTCCAAAATACATGGAATCTGAGGCACATCTCCGTTGCTGGGGATTCATCGCTTCAAGAGGTCAAGTTAGTTCGTCTGCTTGGGGTGAGAAGAGGTATTGAATTTGCCCGTGTGAGAGCAAGCCGACATAGCCACTCACTTATATCACTGTATAGCGCGAGACTTTGTTTCTCGTGTACACTGTGCTGCCGTCCTTTTGAAAGGATAACTTAGATCGACCGTATTGTCAAGATAAATATTCGGCGGAGCCTGCGATGAAACCAGGGTGAATTCCCGATCCGGTTTTTCTGGATTTGCCTGGGCGATACGCGCGATTTGTCCCAAAATGGGATTGGAGGAAACGTGGCGCGGGCTGGAAACTGGGGCGCATTCCGCCGCCGCGCGCGGACATATTGCGCATTTCCAGACCTCGAAGACCCTCGATGTCGTTGTGGGCGAGGCCGGCGCTTCCTACGAATCGCTCGACCGCTGGACGCGCCGGATCTTCTTCCTGAAGCCGCACGCCGCCGTGATCCACGACGTGCTGGAGGCGCGGGAGCCGTCGGACTACCAGTGGCTCCTGCACGCCACGGGATCGTTCACGATCGACGAGGGCGGCGTGTTCTGGGAAGGCGAACAGGGCAGCGTCGACGTGGAATTCATCCACCCGCCGAAGCTCGCCATCTCGCAGACGAAGGAATACGACACGCCGCCGCATGAGTGGGCCAATTTCGACCTCGACGAGGTGCACCTGACCGCCGCGACCACCAAAAAGGCCGCGCGCCAGGAGTTCATCACGCTGATGACCTTCGACGACGCCCCGGTGGAGTTCAAGCACGAGCGCAAGAAGGAACAGACGACACTCGCCATCGCCCTGCCCGACCGTATCGTCGCGCTCCAACTGAGCCCGGACCGCTTCGAGGTGCGCGAGGAGTAGGCGGAGGGGCGGGCGCTGTCCGAATCGGCGCGGGTGTAATGGCCGTTGGTTCAGCGTTGCCGCGCGTCGCGGCGGCGGGCTGACCCCTGCGCATTGCGTTGTTGATTCGCTTAAGGGAATTCTCCGGGCGACCAGAATCCCAAGACGAGATACCCGTATAGGAGTGCGTGTGCCAGTAGCGGCGCGAGAAAGAGCGGGTAACGTGTGCTTTCAAATGCGAATTCCACGGGGTCTTCCCTTGCATCTCGCTCGAGGCGCTTCAGCCGACCGGCTGGGCTCTTCCAAGGGTGCGCGATCGGGGTCTGCGGTTTGGCAATTGTTTTGGCCGAATGCACTGTTGGCCGGCTTTCTTGCAGGTAAGGCCTACAGAATTCGCGAGACAAACCCCAGAAATACACAACCACAAAAATACCGCTGAATACTCCCAGACTATAGAGAAGATATGGAAGGGGGTTTTCCAGATCATAACGAATCGGATACTCGTAGGCGAGGAAAGTATAGAGAACCGCATGCCAGCATGCCGCCCAGAAGAACGCGGGAATGATCGAAAGAAGCGAGAACATAACGTTAAGCGCGATTACACGCCGTACTCGTTGGTTGGTTTCCGGTATAGGCATGGCTATCCAATTCAGCGGCCAACTGTTTCCACACGGTCCTGTCTGACCGAATCGCTGTTCCGGGCGCGAGACTTGCGTGGTTAGTACTTGTGGGATTTCGGTCGAATGCCCGCGTTGAAATTGTGTTGAATCAACCCTACATCAGATTGGCCGGGAGGTCAAGCGAAGAAGCCCGCTCGCGGACCGGCTTTGTTCGTGATTAGGCCGGGAAGCCCGGGGCTCCGGAAGAACGGGCAGGCGCTGTCCGAATGGGGGCGTTCGCTGCGCGGAATGTCCGCGATCCTTTCCGCCTTTGGCGCAGGGGACAGCAGGGACGCCTATCCTACGTTTTTCGCGGACAGGCCGAGGGTGCGTCTTGGCGGGAATGTCTGAGTCCGCCCGCAAAAATAATCCGCCCCCGGGCCGGGGTTGGCGGCGCGGGGGCGGATGGGTGTCGGGCGGTGTGTGTGCGCGTCAGACGAATTCGGTCTCGCCGGGGCGGGCGATGGGCCGGACGGCGAGGGGGCCCCATTCGAGCCTGGGCAGCAGGTCGAGCTGCGAGTTGGACACCTCGTCCCAGGTGAGGGTTTTGCCGGTGTAGGCGGAGAGGCGCCCCATGATGGCCATGAGCGTGCTGTCGCACATGTACTGGCCGTCGTTGATGGGCTCGCCCTGGCGGATGCTCGCGAAGAGGGCGTTGTGCTCGTTCTGGTACATGTTGTCGTCGGGCGCCTTTTCGTGCTTCCACTCGCCGAGTTTGGCGGATTTAATCGTGTGGCTCTGGAGCTCGGCGACGCCCTCGGTCCCGTAGATCCAGTCGGACACGTCGGTGCTGGTGCTGGCCCACTGGCGGCAGCTGCTGAAGCACTTCGTGCCGTCGGCCCATTCGTAGACCGTGTTGAAGTGGTCGAAGATATTGCCGAACTTCTCGTCGGTGCGGACGGCGCGCCCGCCGCTGGAGGTGGCTTTCACGGGGTAGACGTTGCCCATGACCCAGCCGATCTTGTCGAGGCTGTGGATGTGCTGCTCGTTGATGTGGTCGCCGGAGAGCCAGTCGTGGTAGAGCCAGTTGCGCACCTGGAACTCCATATCGGTCCAGTCGGGCTGGCGATCATGGAACCAGAGTGCGCCGGTGTTGTAGGTGGTCTGCATGGTGAGGATCCGGCCGACGGCGCCGTCCTGGATGCGCCCGATGGTGTCGCGCTTGGCGTTTTCATAGCGGTAGCACAGGCCGGAGACGATCGAGAGGCCCTTCTGCTCGGCGAGCTTGCAGGTTTCGCGCACGGAGCGCACGCCGGTCGGGTCGACGGCGATGGGCTTTTCGCAGAAGACGTGGCAGCCCTTTTCCACCGCCGCGCGCAGGTGCTCGGGGCGGAAGGCGGGCGGCGCCGCCAGCACGACGACATCGCACAGCGCGATGACGTCCTTGTAGCCGTCGAATCCGGCGAACTTGTGGGCCTCGTCCACGGCGACCTGGTTTTCCACGCCGCTGCCGGCGGCCTGAAGCCGCTTGTGCACGTCGTCGATGCGGTCGGCGAAGGTGTCGGCCATGGCGACCAGCTTCGTGTTCGGATCGGCCAGCAGCGCCTCGCGGATGGCGCCGCGCCCGCGCCCGCCGCAGCCGATAATGCCGACCTTGAGCACCTCCGCCTCGCTGTCGCCCGCGGCCGCCCGCGCGCTGGAGGCGACGTGGAACGTGGCCGCGGCCACGGCCGCCGCGCCGGAATGGCGCATGAAATCACGGCGGGAAGCGCCCGCCCCGGGAATGTGTGTCATGGAATGGCTCCTTCGGATCGGCCCCCGGCGCGCCCGGACGCCCCGCAATATGGCGAGAAAGCCGGCCGGGCCAGCGGCCGCGTGTTCATCGTGTGGGGTTGCCGGCGGCCCGGTCCCCAAGGCGTCATGATAGCGCAAAGCGCCCCCGCTCGCCAAGCCCGCCCGCGGGCCGTTTGACTCATTTTCCCGCCATGTGCTACGCTCTTCCGAATTGTCCCCACTGTATGCGTGGACCGGCGCGCGCCCCAGCCCTATCGGCGCGGGTGCGCGATATCCGGCGGTGTAAATGGTGGTGGCGGTTGGGTCCTACTCAACGTATGGTTGGCGAACCCGGTCAGGTCCTGACGGAAGCAGCCGTAGTCTTCTCATGCGTGTGCTGTAGGGGCGCCTGGCCGCCATCACCCTTTGCACCGCCGCTTGTTCCCGCGCCGCCGGCGCGGCGCCAGCGCGGAGGCTTGCATGGCAGACAACCAATACCTGGTGCTTGCCCGGAAGTGGCGCCCCCAGGCCTTCGACAGCGTTGTGGGCCAGGAGCACATCACGCGGACGCTGAAGAACGCGATCAGCTCCGGGCGCATCCACCACGCCTTCCTCTTCATCGGCTCGCGCGGCATCGGCAAGACGACCACGGCGCGCATCCTCGCCAAGGCCCTCAACTGCCTGGAGAGCGACAAGCCCACGCCCGAGCCCTGCGGCCAGTGCAGCAACTGCACTTCGATCGGCGCGGGCAACAACCTCGATGTCATCGAGATCGACGGCGCGTCCAACAACGGCGTGGACGATATCCGCGAATTGCGCGACAACATCCGCATGGTGCCCACGAACGCGCGCTATAAGGTCTACATCATTGACGAGGTGCACCAGCTCTCCACGGGCGCCTTCAATGCGCTGCTGAAGACCCTCGAAGAGCCGCCGCCCCACGCCATCTTCGTGCTGGCCACGACCGAGGCCCACAAGATCCCCGCCACGGTCGTCTCGCGCTGCCAGCGCTACGACTTCCGGCGCGTGCCCGTGCCGAAGCTGATGGCGCTGCTGCGCGGCATCCTCGACAAGGAAGGCCTCCAGGCCACCGACGAGGCGCTCAACGCCATCGCGCGCGCGGCCGAGGGCGGTGTCCGCGATTCCGAGAGTATCCTCGACGAGCTCATCACCTACTGCGAGGGTGAAATCACCTTCCAGGACGTTTCCGACGTCCTCGGCCTGGTTGACTGGCAGATCATGCACGACCTGTGCGACGCCATCCTTGCGAAGGACGTCACCGCGCAGCTCCTCCTCGTCGAGCGCGTCACCGCCGCCGGCAAGGACCTCTCCCAGTTCATCCAGGAGCTCCTGCGCTACTTCCGCAACCTCCTCGTCTGCAAGACGGCCAACGTCAAGGAACTGCTCCACCTCCCCGAGGAAGAGCTTGAAGCGCTCCAGGCCCGCGCGGCCCGCGTCTCGCTCACGCACCTCATCCAGCTCGTGGAGCAATTCGCCGAACTGGCCAACCGCTTCGATTCCCAGATCGCCCAGCGCATCGCCCTGGAAGCCCTGCTTATCCGCATCTCCAAGGTCGGCGTGGAGGTGTCCATCGACACCGTCCTCGAAAAGCTCGTGGCCCTGGGCCAGGGCGGGCTTGGCGCGGGCGCGGTCCCGGCCGAAATCGAGGCGCCCCCCGCGACCCCGGCCCCGAAGCGGCCCGACCCCAGCCCGCCAAACCCTCCGCAGGCCGGGCCGGCTGAACCAGCGCCCGCGGCACCGGCAACAACACGGCGCATCTCGGTCACCCCGGAGAACCTCCAGCGCGCCTGGACCGCCATCCTGGAAGAGGTCAACCTGCGCGACCTCAACCTCGGCATCTGGTTCAGCCAGACGACGCCCCGCGCAATCGATGGCGCCGAACTGACCGTGGTCTACGCCGAAAAGGGCGACACCGCGTCCGGCTTTCTCCGCGAGAAGAGGAATCTCGACGCCCTCGGCGAGGTCCTCCGCGCGTGCACCAGCACCCTGGAGTCCGTCCGCGTCGAATTCGAGGCCGCCCCCCGGGAAGCCGCCCCCGCCGCCAAGGCCCCGGCCCAGGGCGAACTCCCCATCTATCCCGCCGTCAACCCCGTCGACGCGCGCGAGGTCCTCGAAGACCCCGATATCGCCGCCGTCGTCAAGACCTTCCGCGGACGCCTCGCCCACATCCAGCTGCCCGGCATCCCCGGACCCGACGCCATCGGCATCCCCGACACCGCCGACGCCACGGACACCCCGGAATAGTCCACCCCGCCCCCAGGCCCGCCAAGGCGCCGGGCCGTAAGTCCCTCCCGTCCCTGCACCCTAAAGCCTACAGCCTACAGCCTACAGCCTACAGCCTAAAGCCTCCAGCCTGAAGCCTCCAACACTTGAATTCCCGCCCCGGTATGCTATGCTGTCGGGGACTGCACCGCGCGGGCCCTGCGCTGCGGCGCGCCAGTCACGCGATTTCCAACCCATCAAACAGGAGAGCATTCATGTCAGAACAACGCCACGCGGGCATCTCCCGCCGGAACTTCGCGAAGGCCTCGGCAGCCGCCGCCGGCTTCGCCATCCTCAGCGCGCGATCCGGGGTCGCCGAAACCAACAGCGGCACGCTCAAGGCGGGCCTCATCGGGTGCGGCGGCCGCGGGACGGGCGCGGCGATCAACTTCCTCGACGGCAACGAGAACGTCAAGCTCGTCGCCATGGCGGATATCTTCGAGAACAACCTCCAGGGCTCCCTGGGCAAGATCAAGGGCCACGGCAAGCCGGAGATCTCCTCCAAGTGCGACGTCGCCCCCGACATGCTGTTCGCCGGGGTCGACGCCTACAAGGCGCTCCTCAAGACCGACATCGACATCGTCATCCACGCGACCACGCCCTACTGCCGCCCGGAGCAGATCGAAGCCGCCGTCGCCGCGGGCAAGCACATCTTCACCGAGAAGCCCGTCGCCGTGGACCCCGTTGGCATCCGCCGGTTCATCGCCGCCTCCAAGAAAGCCGAGGAGATGAAGCTCTGCATCGTCACCGGCACCCAGCGGCGCCACCAGCAGCCCTACGTCGACACCATCAAGAAGATCCGGGACGGCGCCGTCGGCGAGATCGTCGCCGCGCGCGCCTACTGGAACGGCACCCTGCCCTTCACAAAGACGCGCCAGCCCGAATGGTCCGACCTGGAAGACCGCCTGCGCAACTGGTACGCCCACTGCTGGGTCTGCGGCGATAACATCGTCGAGCAGCACGTCCACAACCTCGACATCATCAACTGGGTCATGGGCGGCCCGCCCGCCAAGGTCGTCGCCTCCGGCGGGCGCGCCTGGAAACAGACCGAGCCCAACCCCGAAGTCTACGGCGACCTCTGGGACAGCTTCACCTGCGACTACGAATACCCCAACGGCGTGCACATGCTCAGCATGTCCCGCCACTGGCCCCACGGCAGCGCCTCCAACGTCTCCGAGTTCGTCGTCGGGACCCAGGGCGGCAGCACCTGCCGCGACATGGGCGAAGAAGGCCGCGACCCCTACGTCCAGGAGCACATCAACCTCGTCGCCGCCATCCGCGGCGAAGCCCCCTACATCAACGAAGGCGTCCAGTGCGCCGAAAGCACCATGACCGCCATCATGGGCCGCATGTCCGCCTACACCGGCAAGGAATACACGTACGAGCAGGCGCTCAACGAAGACCTGAGCATCGTGCCCGACATCCTCGACTTCAACCGCGCCTACCCCGTCGGCCCCGTCCCCGTCCCCACGGGCTGATCGTCCCGGCAAGTCCAACAGACCCCACAAAAAACGGGCCGCGGCAACAATAGCCGCGGCCCGTCCGCGTTCATAGCGACGTAAGAGTCCCCAGCACTCTCACACGAGAAATCCAGGTACTCAGACATTCTTGTCTGAGCAACCCCAACCGCATCCGCCTCTACTGCCAACTGTCAACTGTCAACTGCCCCAGGTGTGCCACGGGCAAGCCCTTGCGGGCTTGTCCGTGGCAATCCCCCAGGGACCGACACGCCAAAACCACCACAATCATGCCTCCCGCCGCTACCCCGACCGGGACAGGCGCGCGCACCGGCGGTGTTCGGGAAGGGCGGCGGTCTCATGCGCGGGACGCCGGTCTATGTGCGCGGGGTCGAGGTGGCCGGCGCGCACCCGTCCCTTGGCGGCGCCATACCCCGACCGGGACAGGCGCGCGCACCGGCGGTGTTCGGAAAGGGCGGTGGTCTCCTGCGCGGGACGCCGGTCTGTGTGCGCGGGTTCGAGGTGGCCGGCGCGCACCCGTCCCTTGGCGGCGCCAAGGGACGTACCCGCGCACCGGCGCCAGACGTTGCAGCAGGCGCCCTCGCGTCCACTGGCGCCCCATGCGTCAACGCTTCACGCCGCAGTGCGGGGGTACGTCCCGGCCGGGGTTGACTTACTTCGGATCAAGTATTCGTTGCGGTCCATTTGAAGACAGCCGGGCCTGCGCCTCCGCCAGCTCCTCTGACGTCATTTTCTTTGCAACCGCATCTCTACGATCTCCCAAATCCCATCCATGTTTTCCAGCCAGGTCATACCACTGATACGCCGCAATAAGATCCCTCGGTATACCTTCGCCTTCCTCGTACAAGTGTCCGAGGTAGGCCATCGCCAAGGCGTCCCCCTGGTTGGCGGCTTTCCGAAACCACTTCGCGGCCTCCGCAATGTCCTTCGGCACGCCACCACAGTCGGAGTACAGGCTCTCACAATCCACGTAGATTTCGCCCAGTCTGGATTGGGCGTCCGCATTTCCCTGCTCGGCGGCCTTGCGGAACCAAACGATCGCCTGCCCAAGGTCCTTCGGCACGCCATGGCCGTAAGCGTAGCTTCTACCAAGCACGAATTGCGCGAGCGCGTTGCCCTGTTCAGCGGCCTGGCGGAACCAGAAAAATGCCTGTTCCAAATCCACCGGCGCCCCGACACCCTTGGCGTAGCGGTCGCCGAGTTTGAGCTGTGCAGCCGCATCTCCTTGCTCGGCAGCCATTCGGATTACGGCGGTCTCCCGGACCTCGGCAGCATATTGGGCGCTATCTACATCCGGTGCGCAGTTGAAATTAATCGACAATATCAGGAGCAAGATTGAATAAACTCGACAACGCATCATTGGAATTGCCTCCGTGGGCTTTTGAGGGGGTACAGATTCCGTGCATTGCCCGGCCTATTGAAATGTTGCTCTATGAGTACTGACATACTACTTCACTAACACCAAGAGACATCGTGCAAGCCCCGGCAAACGCGAATCTAGCCGACCGTCAGAGGATTATCCGGCTCCAGTTTATTTGCATATGGGCCCAAGCCCCGCCTTTTCACGACCCTCGGGCGGCATGGTGGGATACAGCACAGACGGCCCTTCGATTGGCCGGCCCTCGAACTCTTCTTTCGCGATTGCATAACGCGCCATAAGCCTGCCAACCGCACGGTCGTCCTGCAGGATTTCCTCCGCCAATTCCCGAAAATCCTCGTTCTCACACGGTGGGCGAAGATAGTTAAGGAAGATCTTCCTTTCAACCATTTGCCGCATATCCATCAACTTCTTTGTAGTCTCCCGAGATTGCCAGGCGGCTTTCCGTCTTTCATTTTCTTCATGAATCGGATCGCTCTCCGGCACAAACCCGGTGATACTGAGTGGCCGGGGAATCTCCGGGAGCGCATCGGGAACCTCCTCCTCAAGCGCTACGCGTAGCGCCCTCAGATACGGGACGATATCCTCGCACGGCGGCCCGCCGTCTTCTGGTTCTACGCGTTCTCGTTTGAGCTTGAACATCGCCCCGCCAAGATCCATGTACACCTCCATTCGCATCAGGGGTTCCAACGGATACTCGAGGGCCGCCTCCGCATACTCCACGGCCGATTGTGGATCCGGAAGCCCGTTCTGGCAGTACACATCCGCCAGCGCCGCGTAAATGCGCCCCAAGTCCTCGGGCGCATTGTAGCGCTCCGAGAGTTCCACGTACCTGGGGGCCGCCTCCGAAGGTGTGACGACGCGCATGCGGACTTTCGTCGCCAACTCCACCAACTCGACCTGGAGCTGATCGGCGTGCGCCAGCGAAGCGAGAAACAGAATCTGCGACGAAGCGGCTATTCGGATTGTCGTGATTGTTCTCATGTTCGAATTCCTGCGCCGCCTCTATCGGGAAGTCCGCGCCACGTAGAGAACGACCGGAGTGTTCCGTACGGCACGCCGCATTGCCGAAAACTGCCATACAGGCAACGTAGCACACGCGCGCCCAGCCGTCAATACCCCAGAAGCAAGACGCGCCGCGCCCAGAAGCGAAAGACTTTCGCGGAATGAAGTCAGGTCTGGCCCCTGTGCCACACAAACCCGCGTTGCAACGGAAGTGCGAACCAATGGGAGCGCGGGTCGAAGACGCGAATTTGATTGGTGGTGGTAGCCCAGGGCAATCGCATTAAAACTCGATCTCGGCATAAGGGGCGTAACCTTGAGTCGATTCGGAACCTTGAAACAACGAAAGTGAGCGTTTTGGAGCGCCGGCATCTCTGCCGGCAAGGTCGGGGATTCGCCGCAGGCGAAATGCCAGCGCTCCAACACGCGCCCTTTTTCACATTGAAGGTGGCTTATATGGCCCCCGGCTCGAGTTGGAAGTTTAAATGCGATTGCCCTGGGTGGTAGGCGGGTCCATGCTTCTTCCCCAATCAAGTGTACCGGTATCGCAAACCCTCCATGCACCTCCGGTGCATGGCAGCAGGCGGGGACGCCTGCGCTCCCAGCCTTGCGCGCTCTCGCCGTTGTATCGCGGCATTACGATACAGAACGGGCGCGTTTTCATAAGGCTGACGCGCCCAAACAACAAAAGCGCACCCCGCGTGGGGGGTGCGCGCCAGACCGATTGGACGGTGGATTAGAGGTAGTTCAACAGCGCTTCGGCGACTTCGTTCAGGACTTCCTCGACGCGCTGGCGGCCTTCGTTCAGGCGCTGCTTCGCCGCCTCCACCTGCGCCTCGCGAATCTCGGATTCTTTGGCGGACTCGCGGACATACCGCGCGACTTCCGCGGCATCCTTCGCCGCTTCGCTGATGCTCAGGGCATCCGTGCCGGTCGTTTCGGGGCGGTCACCAACCGGCAGATCCCGGGACGTCCTGGCGGGCCGCACGCCGTGCAGCTCGTTGACGCCTCCGATACCTGTGATTCCGACCATTGTGCCTTCTCCATGCTTGCGATTCCGCCGCCGGGCCTCCATGCCGCGTGCGGCGCGGCGCGCCGGGCGTAGAACCCGCGCGCCGCCGTTGGAACCGCCTTCAATTGTGTTCGCTGATGGGTTTATCGGCAGAATTCGGCGGCCGCTTTAGCGGTCGGGGCAACCGGCAGAATTTGCCCTGTATGCGGTAGAAGCTGCCGCGTGGCGGCGCTATATATGGGGCCGCGCCCGCCGTGAACCCCCAGGTTAAGCCCTCGCGCGTCCGCGCCGATACTTGGAACGTACATTGCTCTGTCCCAGGCAATGCACCGAACATCCGGAACCGGGAGTACGCCGTGGGCACCCTTTTCAGCAGTCTCGACATCGGCCGCGCGGGCCTCAACACCGCCCAGATCCAGCTGGACGTGGTCGGCCACAATATCGCCTCGGCCAGCAAGCCCGGCTTCTCCCGGCAGCGCGCGATGGTCTCCACGCGCTTCCCGCTGGAGCGGAGCTACGGCTTCCTCGGGCGCGGGCCCTACATCGCCGGCGTCGAGCGGCTCCGCGACCCCTTCCTCGATATTACCTACCGCGACCAGGTGGCCACCCGGGAGAATGCGTCGCTCCAGGCGCAGTTCTTCTCCCGCGTGGAGGATCTCTTCCGCGAACCCAGCGAGGAAGGCTTCTCGGCGCAGATCAACGCCTTCTTCAACGCGCTCAACGACTTCGCGAACAACGTCGAGGACATCCCGACCCGCGTCGCCACGATCACGCAGGCCGAATCCCTGGCGTCGACCTTTCGCGAGTTTGCGCGCAACCTGGAAGACCTCCGCACGGCGGCCAACGAGGACGTGCGCGCGCTCGTCCCGGCCATCAATTCCACCGCGCAACAGATCGCGGACCTCAACTTCGCTATCCGCACGCTCGAAACCGGCGGCAGCCAGGCGAACGACCTGCGCGACGATCGCGATGTGCTTCTCGACCAGCTCGCGGGCTACATCGCCATCGACTACCGCGAACGGGAGGACGGCCAGGTCGACGTGCTCATCAACGGCGAGCAGCTCGTGGTTGGGCGAAGCTTCCGCGCGCTGGAGACCTTTCCCAGCGGGACCTTCGATCCGAACCGGCCCGATTTCCTGCAGGTGCGCTTCGCGAACACGGGAACCCTTGTAACCGTCACCGACGGGGAGCTGGCGGGCGCCTTCCGCCAGCGCGATGTCGTGCTGCAGGGGCTCGTCGAGCGCAATGATCGCCTGGCCGCCGGATTCATCGAGGGGATCAACGCCATCCACAGCCGCGGCAACGGCCTGCGCTATCTTGACGGCCCCATCGAATCGACCAACGCCGTCACCGATCCCGCGCTGCCCCTGAACGCGGCCGGCCTGCCCTTCCCCGTGCAAGACGGCGCCTTCGACTTGCTGCTCTACGACAACACGGGCGCTCTCGCCGAGACGGTGACCGTGCCCATCACCGCGGGCGCGACCTCGCTCAACGATGTCGCCGCCGCGATCAACGGATCCGCCAACGCCACGGCCACCATCACCAACGGCATCCTCGAAATCACGCCCAACGCGGGCTTCACCTTCACCTTTGCCAACGACACGAGCAATTACCTCGCCGCCACGGGGACCAACGGCCTGTTCACCGGCAACAGCGCCCGAAACATGCGCGTGAGCCAGCACCTGGTCGACAACCCCGCGCTGCTCAGCTCCGGCGACAGCCCCAACCTCCTCGAAACCGGGGACAACGACATCGCGCTCGAGATGGCGGCCCTGCGCAACCGGCAGTTCCTCTCCGGCGGCACGGAGTCGCTCAACGACTTCTACGAATCCACGGTCGTGCAGCTGGGCATCGAGGCCCGCGCCAACCTGGATCGCCGCCAGACCCAGATCTCGGTTATCAACGACCTCAACCTCCGCCGCCAGGAAGTCTCCGGGGTCAACCTGGACGAGGAAGTGACCACGCTCATCCAGGTGCAGAAGGCCTTCGACGCCTCCGCCCGCGTCATCACCGTGACGGATCGCATGCTCGACACCCTCCTCGGCGTCGTCCGGTAGCGCCCGGCCCCCCGCCAGGGCGATCGCATTTGAACTTCCAACCCGAGCCGAGGGCCATATGAACCACCTTCAATGGTAAAAGGGCGCGTGTTGGAGCGCTGGAATTTCGCCTGCGGCGAATCCCGGACCTTGCCGGCACCGATGCCGGCGCTCCAAAACGCTCACTTTCGTTGATTCGTAACATTTTGGTCGCCTGAAGCAGCGCCTCCCGTGGACCGCATTATTTGCCCACGGATAACGCAGGGCAGCCTCTGCCCGCAACCAAAGATAATGATCACCACGAAGGGCACGAAGACCACGAAGAGAAGAAGTTCGAGAAGGAGTGGTATTCACGCGTAGGCGCGATAACGCAGCTGAATTGGCGCAGGCTTTATGTCTGGTTGAAGAGAGAGAACCACGAATTCACACGAATGGACACGAATGAACATTCGTAACACTTCAGCGGAATGAAGCACCCAACGCCTTGGAGGCGATTCTCGGTCAAGACGGGCGTGAATAGCCGGATCGCGTACATTTCGCGGCAACGGAAGCTCGGGAAATAGAATGACGTAGGAGGTTTGGAATGGAATCCCGGCGTCCCCAGGAGCGGAAAGCATTGTGGACCCGCGCCTCTTCACATACACGTCGATCACGATATCTCTCGCGCTCGTCCTGCCGCGGACATGGATGTCCGCGATCCTTTGCGCCTTTCGGCGCATTGGACAGGCGGGACGCCTATCCTACATTTGCGCCTTTCGGCGCTGAACACAGCCGGGACGCCCGCCTCCGGCGCGTCGTGGAGCTGTGCCACTTTCCTTGCGAGGTGGTTTTGCCGGGGTGAGGGGAACTTTTGGAGGTGGGCTCACGTTGCCGCAGGCAAGAATTCCCGCGATCCTTTGCCGCGCTTCCTCGTTATCAACGGTCCGTTCGTGCTGTTTCCGCGTGTTGCTGCTTCAGGCGGCTAAAATGTTACGTTGATTCAAGGTTCCGAATCGACTCAATATTACGCCCATTTACCGAGATCGAGTCTAAATGCGATTGCCCTGGCCCCCCGCGCCTTTATCCCCGCCGCGCCCCTGTGGCACAATACCCTCCCTTCAATCGCGGCGCCGTGACTGGCGACTTGGCGTGGAATCAACCACGAGGAAACGGGCCGCGTTGCATGTTGTGCCGCCGCTCGCCTGGGCCTGGAAGGGCGCGGGAAGGATGCGCCCTTCTGGTTTGACCGACACCAAAGGAGCATTCCCATGGCCGATCAGGATCTCAAGCAGATGTACCGCACGCGCACCGAGGGCGAATTCCCCGATGCCTTCGAACTCCTCGGGCGCGCGTATGAAAAGGTGGAAAACCTCCGCTACGGCACCAACCCGCACCAGCCCGCCGCCTTCTACCGCCCCGCCGATGGCCAGAGCCTCGTGCTCGGGCGCTACGAAATCCTCAAGACCGGCAAGAGCGGCCTCTCCCAGACCAACCTGGAAGACATGCAGCACGCCATCGGCATCCTCAAGTACATGCAGCGCCCCGCCTGCGCCGTGATGAAACACTGCAATCCCAGCGGCGTGGCCATTCAGGTCGATGGCCAGTCCCTGGTCACCGTGTACGAGCGCGCGCGCGACGCCGACGCCCAGGCCGCCTTCGGCAGCGTCGTAGTCTTCAACACCGAAGTGGACGAAGCCACGGCCGCCGCCATCATGGAGACGATCGTGGAAGGGGTCGCCGCGCCGTCCTTCACCGAGGGCGCCCTGGCCGCCCTGAACGACTTCGACCGCTTCAAGCGCAACAAGGAGATCCGGGTCATCCGGGTCCCCGAGTTCTCGACGCTGCCCAAGTACATCGACGAGGCCGCGCGCGGCTACGAGATGAAGATCTTCGACGACGGCAGCATCGTCCTGGCGCAGCCCTACCTCTCGCGCGTCAAGACCGCCGCCGACCTCGTCCCGGCCTACAACGAGCACGCGAAAAAGGGCCGTATCGACATCGCGCGCCAGCCCACCGAACGCGAACTCGACGACCTCCTCTTCGCCTGGTACGTTAACATCCATGTCCGCAGCAACGGCGTCGTCATCGCGAAGAACGGCCAGACCCTGGCCGTCGGCACCGGCGAACAGGACCGCGTCGGGGCCGTGCAGCAGGCGATTATCAAGGCCGGCCAGAAATACCAGGGCGACGAGACGCTCGACGGCGCCGTGATGTCCTCCGACGGTTTCTTCCCCTTCCGCGACGCCGTCGACGCCGTCACCGCCGCCGGCATCCGCGCCATCGTGCAGCCGGGCGGCAGCGTCAACGACTACGACGCCATCACGGCCTGCAACGAAGCCGGCGCCACCATGGTCTTCAGCCTCGAGCGCTGCTTCTCGCACCACTGATCCGCGCCCCCGGGCTGGTGGCGAAATTTCCGCCGGCCCGGGGGGCTCCATGCTCGCTCCGTCTTTTCGCCAACGTGTTACTTTTGTCGTAACACTTTAGCCGTCTGAAGTAGGGCGTTCGCCGATACGAGAATCCTTACTTACAAAGGATGTATTCGTCATTCCCGCGAAGGCGGGAATCCAGAGGGTTTGCGAGGTTAACGTTGCATGGTCTCTGGATCCCCACTTTCGTGGGGATGACGGTGCTCGATCACCGAGAGCCGCCACCGTTGGGTGCGACGAGGGCGACTACTTCATACGGCTAAAGTTTTACCTTTTGTCTTTGTTTCCTTGCGGGTGCTGTGCTTCAATAGGGTGGAAACCTCGGGAGGATCGTTGCCATGAAACGTGTAGCCACGCTTCTTGTGTTGTTGTTTACGGCGATACCGGTCTGGGCGGGGCCGGCGGTGGTGGAAAAGCACAGCGTGCCGCTGGCGTCGGTGCGGGACCGAATTCCGTGCGCGTTTTTCCAGCCCGATTTTTTGCATGGGGACAGCAATTACCACTCGCTGGTGTCGGCGTCGGACGGGAACCTTTATTTTTCGATCGACACGCACAACACGGACTATGCCTGCCGGTTTTACCGCTTCGATCCAAAGACGGAGACGATGACGACGATCGCGGCGATGGACGCGCCGGCGGGGGAGGACGCGACGCGGGAGATATCGCAGGGGAAGATCCATGTGCCGTTCTACGAGCACGGGGGCAAGCTGTATTTTGCGACGCACCTGTCGTTCTACCAGGATGGCCTGCCGGGCTATGACGCGGGGGGAAAGCCGCTGTACCAGGGGGGGCTCTTCATGTCGTACGACCTGGCGTCGGGAGACTTCGAGACGCTGGCGCGCGTGCTGCCGGACGAGGGGATCATCACGTGCCTGCTGGACCCGAAGCGGGAGGTGCTGTACGGGCTGACGTGGCCGTCGGCGCTGCTGGTCTCGTATGACCTGAAGGCGGGCGCGCTGCATTCGTGGGGCGCGGTGCAGGGCCGGGGCGAATGGGGCCACCACCCGGAGGAGTGGGACCGCGTATGCCGGACACTGGCGCTGGAGCCGAACGGGAACCTCTACGGATCGACGATGGACGGGCGGATCTGGCGCTTCGAGCCGGACAAGCGCCCGCGTCCGCTGTCGTACATCGAGGGCCTCGATCTAAAACAGCTGACCTTTTCGCAGTCGGCGAAGGAGACGCTGAAGGGGAATTTCCAGTACAACTGGCGGGTGGTGGAGTGGAACCCGGCGACGGAGAGCTTCTTCGGGGTGCAGTGGGAGACGACGGCGCTGTTCGAGTTTGTGCCCGATCAGGAGTACCTGCGCGCGCTGTGCGATTTCCGGCACGACGCCTATAAGGGCATGCCGCGGAATCCGGAGATCAGCCAGCTGGGTTTTGTGCTGGCGCCCGACAACAACACGATCCTCTACCTGGCGAACGGGCCGGCCGTGACCGTGCCGGGGCGTCCCGAGGTGCAGTCGGGCCTGTGGCTGCTGACCTACGACATTGCGGCGGGAACGATGAAGAACCACGGACTGGTGATCGGCCCGGAGGACCGGCGTCCGTTCTTCACGGAGAGCCTGGTGATCGGCGCGGACGAGCGGTTGTACACCGTGGCGTGGACCGAGGTGATCGATCCGGCGCGCCGCGCGCAGATCGGCGAGGCGCGGGCCTTCGGTCCCGAGGAGACGGAGCGGATGGTCTACGAGATCCAGCTGGTGCGGCTTCCGAAATGGCGGAAATTCGCGCGCTGAACGCGCTCGGCCTCCGCCGAATCCCTGACCGTGCCGGCAGAGATGCCGGCGCTCCAGCGGCGCGACATTTTCCCACGATTCGCAGCCTGTATGTCTCCAAGCCGCCGTCACCCGTTGCAATGCGATTGCCCCGCGGGCTTCGCTGGACTCCCCCGGTTGGGGTGGGCTATCGTGGTGCTTCCCGCCGCCCGATCGCGGGCGCCCCGACCAGGAGAGAAGACCATGAAATGGACCGCACTCATGCTAGCCGCATCCCTCACCGCAACGCTTGGATCCGCCGCGCAGGAAAAACAGATCACCTTCACGCCGAAGAACCACGATCTGGACAACAACGACAACTTTTCGCCGGACGGGCGCTTTCTGTGTTACGACACGCGGAACATGGTGGGCCCGGGGATCGACAACGGGCAGTCGATCGAGCTCGTGGAGGTGGCGACGGGCGTGGAGACGCTGCTGTACAAGCCGGTGGTCTCGGTCACTGGCGAGCGGCCCGCGCCGGGCGTGGGCGCGGTGTCCTTTTCCGGCGCGGCGAACGAAGTGGCGTTTATTCACGGGCCGCCGGTGGACCAGCTCGACTCGCGGGGTCCCTACGGCAAGCCCAACCGGCAGGGCGCCTGCGTACGGACGGATGGATCGAGCCCGGCGGCGGCGCGCGGGGGCTATGAGATGCACTGGCTGGACCACCGGGACATCGCGGCGGACCGGGACACGCTCCCGGGGGCGCACCGCGGGGGCACGCACCGGCACGAGTACACGCTGGACGGGAAGCGGATCGGGTTTACGTACAACGATTTTCTCATGCCGGAGTACGATCGGACCGTGGGCTATATGGCGCCGCATCCGGACGCGCCGGGTGGGGCGACGCATTATTTCGCGAACCTGGTTCCGATCGTGCCGCTGGGCGCGGCGAAGCCGGGGGAGCTGGAGCATGCGTCGAAGGACTCGTGGGTGGGGCGCGAAGGGCTGATGCGGGCGTTCGTGGGGACCGTGCGGAACGCGGACGGGGAGACGTACGAGAATTCGCTGTTCATCATCGACATCCCGGCGGACGTGGACATCACCACGGCGGATTCCGGGAGCGCGACGCGGTATCCCGGGCCGCCGGAAGGCACGCGGATCCGGCGGCTGACGCATACGTGGGCGGATGGCACGGTGCGCGGCAGCTTCGATGGGTCGCGGGTGGCCTATTTCGCGAAGGCGCCGGACGGCACGACCCAGGTGTTCGTGATTCCTTCGGACGGGTCGGATCAGTCGGAGGATCCGGCGAAGCGGCCGCGCCAGGCGACGTTCCTGCCCGAGGGTTCGGCGGACGGCCTGCGCTGGCACCCGTCGGGGAACACGGTGTTCAGCATCAGCAACAACGGGATCGTGGCGACGTGCGTGCAGGAGGGCCCGCTGTTCGGGCGGTCGGTGTTTCTCACGCCGCAGGGCGACGCGCCGGAACGGCTCAAGCTGACCAGCGCGCAGGACGGGACGATGCTCGCCTTTAACAAGCCGGTCCCGACGAAGGATGAAGAAGGGAACCTGGTGAAGGCGTATGACGGGACGGATCTGTTGCAGATATTCGTGCTGCCGTTTCCGGATGCGGACGGGGACGGGATTGTGGATGGGCTTTAGGGTGAAGGGTGAAGGTGCGGCACGTCCGCCGCAGGCGGAAAGGGAGAAGAATTGGGCGACTTGACAGAATATTCCATACAAGTTATATTTGGGGTGTAGGAGATCGTTGAAGTCGCGGTGCGGGTGGCGCGCTCGATTTGGCGGGCTTGTGAGGAGCGGCGGGTTGATTCTTACGAAGCGGGAGCGGTTTGAGCGTTTTCTCGAATGGCTCCGGGTTGCGCCGCCAGCGGATTCTTTTGAAGGCGCGTATGCGCTGGTTTGCACGACCTTGAATGCGGTGGAAGACGCGTTCAGCGGTATTCCCTATGCGCCGGAGCGCTGGCAGAGTGACGGGCGGTTGTACCCCCCGCAGCTGGACAGCCTGCGCCCCGGGCGCAGCAATGAGCGTGTTACGTGTCTTCGCAGCCGCGCGCACTACCTGTATATCGGTGACAATGGCGCAATCGAAATTCAGACGATTCCGGCGGGTGACGTAATACTTCAGAAGCCGGGCGTGGACGGATTGGGATTATGGAAGTCGTGAATGAGTTGAACAGCGCGCTGCCGGCGCCCGATCGGCTGCGGGAACTGACCAGGCTGCTTTCCGGCCGCTTTCCGGAGGCGCGCATTGCGCTGGACGACCCGGCGGATCCGGCGGGCGTCTGGTATGCCGATATCGTGCTCCACGACCACCATGTTGTAGTTCAATGGCATGCGGATCACGGATTCGGCATTTCGAGCGGGGTGGACCACGCCTTCGGCGAGGGCGCCGACGAGGTCTATCAGGAGGTGGAGGCGGCGTATGGGCGCTTGGTTTCCCTGCTGATTTCCGGTGGGTATACGGCGCCGCCGCCCTTGCGCCTGGGCGCGCTTCGAAAGGTCTTGGGGGTATCTCAGGAAGCGCTTGCACAGGATTTGAATGTCCGGCAGGCGGCCATCTCGAAACTGGAGCGGCGGGAGGATCTCCTGCTGAGCACCTTGCAGTCGGTGGTCCGCGCGCTTGGCGGCGAGTTGCATGTAACCGCGCGCTTTCCTGGAGGTCGGGAGCACCGGCTGGAATTCTCCGAGCCGTCGCGATCCTCGCGGGAGCACGGTGGTTCCTGAATCGAGAGCAGGGTGGGAACGGGGTCTCGCCCGTTGTCTTCGTGCTTACAGGTTTAAAGAAACTGCTGGCGCGGGGCGGGTCTTTGTGCTATAAGGATAGGATAGGGCAGGGCGTTGGGGCTTCGGGAAACGGGTTGAGGAGTGAAACGATGGCTGCGCCGGAAAAACTTCAGCATTACGCGTCGAGGATCCGAATTTTCAACGGTTTGACGGTGGAGGAGGTGGATTACATCCTGCATTGCGGGAAGATCATCCATTTCCGGGAGGGGCAGACGGTGTTTCACGAGGGGATGCTGGGGAGCAACCTGTTCGTGATCCTGAGCGGGAAGGTGGCGATCTACAAGAAGAAGCGCCTGATCGCGCATTGCAAGGTGGGGGATGCGTTCGGGGAGATGGCGGTGCTGAATCAGCGACCGCGATCGGCGACGGCGGCGGCGCGGGAGGATGTGAAGCTGTTCACGCTGGATGAACGGCAGATCAATGAGATCCTGGACAAGGCGGTGGCGGTGAAGCTGCTGTTGAACGTGATCCATGTGTTGAGCGAGCGGCTGGAGAATGCAAACCATATTATCGCGCAGCTGAAGGACGAGAAGAGCGAATTTGACCGGTCGGGCGGGGCCTGACCGTTGACAGTTGGCGAAGGGTGAAGACGACCGTCATTCCCGCGAATGGGGCTGTCGCTTTAACTGGTGCGGACGCCTCAAAACCTCCAAGTTTGTGCTGCTGTCCTACAACGTCATTCCCGCGAAAGCGGGAATCCAGTGGAAGTCGGAGGTTTGTGCGATCGCGTTGCTGGATCCCCGCGTTCGCGGGGATGACGGAACTGCTCATTCCTTCCATAGTGTAGGGTGAGTTAAGTAAATCGACAGCCCCGAAAGAGGGAATCCAGAGGATTTCAGCTTTCGCATTTCTGGATCTCCGCGGTCGCAGCGATGACGGTTGCCTTGGTTGAGGCTGTGAAGCCATGGGCTGTTGGGATCAGGGATCGACCGCCTTGGCGATTGGGGTTTCGGGCGGGGTGGATTCGGGGTTTTGGGGTTCCGTTTGGGGGACTTCGGGCGCTCGGATGGTCAGGCCTTCCGCGCCGCGAAGAATGGAAAGCGCGAATTCCCAGTCGCCATGCCGGACGGCGGTTTTCACGAGGATGCGGTTCACGCCCGCGCGCAGGGGGACCTCGATGCGGTCCTGATCGATCAGGCAGATGCGCGAGACGGGATTCTGGTGGACCTCCTGGCCGTTGACCCAGATGCGGGTCCAGCCGCTGCTGCCGTGGGCGAAGGTCACGGCGCGCTCGTCGGGGCTTTCCACTTCGGCGGCGGCGTAGGCGGCGTGGTTGCTGAGGTGGCCGCGCCCGTCCACGAAGAGCCTTCCGGGCGACAGCACCGGGCAGATCGCTCGGGGTCCCACTTCGCGCCAGCCGGCCAGGGCGGCGCCATCGGACTCACCGCGCAGCCACGCGGCCAGGGGCGCGTCCAGCGGGGCGGCCATGGTCTCCCAATCGGGCAACGCCGCCGGATCGCTGAGGCGCCAGGCGTCGACCAGGCCGGTCCACAGCGCGATTTCGTGGGCTTCGTGCGCGGGCGCGCCTAGCGCGTCGGGGTCGATGGGTTCGGGCGTGGCGCCGGCGAGACGGGCGAAGCGGCTGCGAAGGGCGATCAGATCGGAGACGCGGTGATGGGCGGGGTCCGCCTCGATGAGCGAGCGCAGAAGCGTGTCGGCCGCGTCCCAGCGCTCCGGGACGGCATTGGCGAGGATGGCGTCCCGGGCATTCGCCACGCGTTCCTGGCGGGCGGGGAGCATCTCGGCGAAAACCTGGATCGCCTCGGTGACGGCGCCCTGCTTGAGGTGAAGGGTGATGCGGACTTCCGCGGCGTGATCGCGCACGTCGGATCTGAAGGCGGGGTTGTTCCGGGCGCGATCGTAGACGGCGCCGGCGTCTTCCGGCAGTCCGGCGTCCAGGAAGAGGCCCGCGAATTCGTCGACCCAGTTTTCCTGGAAGTCCGGGGAGTCGAGCAGGGCGCGGTAGCGGGCGAGGGCGTCTTCCTGTTCGCCGCGCGCGCGCGCGATCCAGGCCAGGTTGTAGTCGCGCTGTGCATCCGGGTAGCTGAGGGCCTGGAGGCGATCCAGCAGGGCCAAGGTGGTTTCGCTTTCCGGGAGCTTGGCGATGAGGTCGAGCGCGCGGTAGGGATGGCTCAAGAGTTCGGGGTAGCGCTCGGACGCGTCGAGAAGTGCTTTGGCGGCCTCGCCGGCGGCGCCGGACTGCGTGAGCCGGTAGATCAGATCGCCAAGTCCACGCGAATCGTAGCGGGCGGCGGGGAATCCGGCGACGAGCGCGGCGGCGGCGGCGCGCAGGTTGCCGAGGGAATGAAACAGGTCGCTGTACTCGGCGACCTGGCTGGCGCGCGCCCAGACGACGGGCTCCAGGAGGGCGGCCACTTCGGCGCGGGCGTCACCGTTTCCATCGGCGGCGCGGAGCTGTTTCGAGACGACCAGCAGGGCGCCGGAGAGCGACGGAAACTCGCCGGATGCGGCCTGTGCGGCGAAATCGCGCCAGCGCGCGCCCTCTGCGAGAAATCGGCCATAGTCGCGCTCGAACTGTTCCCGCGATTCGCCCGAGCGGACGGCGTGGCGGGCTTCCATCGCGGCGGGGATTTCGGCGGCGGCCCCGCTTTTGAAGAGCACTTCGGCGTAGAGCATATCCGCCTCGGTGTCGCGGGTGCGGAAGGTCGCCGGCGTCTCCAGTACTTCGCGGGCGGCGTCGAATTGGCCGTTTTCCATGAGGAGCTGGGCCAGGGCGATGCCCTCGCGCCCGCCATGGCGTGGACCGAAGGTGCGCCAGAGATCCATGGCTTCCGCGTACGAGCCAACGCCCGCCAGGGAAGCGGCGAGGACCATGGCGGCCTCCGTGTTCGCGGGTTCGGCCTCCAGCACGGCGCGGCAGTCCGCGATGGCCTTTTCCCAGGCTTTCTCGCGGCGGTAGAGCACGGCGCGCTGCAGCCGGTAGCCCGCGTTTTCATCGTTGAATTCGATCTGGTCGAGCATTTCAACGGGCGCACCCCCGCGGGCGGCGGCCTGGCGGGCCTCGTTGATCGCTTGCTGGACCGCTTCCCGGGTGTTTTCGGACGGATCTTCGGGCCGCTTCGGATTGAGGGCCTCGCGCAGGGGCGGCGGGAGCTCGTTAAGGACGGCGTCCCGCCCCTGGGCGACGCGGAAATCCTTGACCTCAACATCGAGCCATTCGAGCGCGGACGCCATATGCCCGAGGTGGGCTTCCAGGCCCGCGAGGAAGACGCGTTCGTTCAGGGTGAGTACTGATTGGGCTCGCGCGGCTTCCACGAGCGCGCGGGCGGCCTCGGCGGGGGCGGCATGCTCGCGGGCCTTTTCGAAGGCCATGCGGAAATGGGAGCTGAAATCGTAGTTGTTTTCTTCCCGGCGCGCGGTCTCCCAGGCGAGCTGCCAGGCGGCCTCGTGATCGCCCGCGGCAATGAGCACCCGCGCGATCCGCGATGCGTCATTGAACGCCAGGCCCTCCGCGCCTCCCGCGCCCCGGTATTCGCGGAAGGCCCGGGCCGCCGCCTCCCAGTCTCCCCGCTGTTCGAGGTAATCCATGTAGCGCCGGAGGCCCTGGGCGTCGCGATTCGCCTCCCAGGCATCCCGGAGCGCGGCGCCCGGATCGCGCCCGGGGACTTCACTGTCGAAGGCGGAGGCGAGCATCGGCCGGGCGGACGCCGGGGCTTTTTCCAGGACGGCGTCCCGCAGGGCGCGAAGGCCTTCGAAGTCGCCGGTATTGCGGTACGCTTCGGCGGCGTAGCGCGCGTAGGAATGGTGCGGGCTCTCGTTTCGGTTAAGCCAGCTGGCGAGTGCGGCCTTCCGTTCCTCGGGCCGCCCGGCGACTTCAAGCAGGCGCTGGTATCGCTGGATCTCGCGCGATTCCTCGGGAAGGCGCTCCATGATTTCGACCGCCCGGCCGTAGTCGCCGAGCTGCTCGTAGATATCCACCATGCGCAGCTGGATGCCGGGATTTTCGGGATGGCGCGCGGCGATGGGGGCCAGGCGTTCGAGCGCGAGCGGGGGAAAATCGCGGTAGTCCTGCGTGAGTTTTTCGGCAAACTGCCCTCCGTACTGGCTGGCCTGATCGAACAGGAGGTCGATGGTCGACGTGGCAATGTTTTCGCGTTTGACATGCTCCTCGATAATGATCTCGCCGAGGTTTCGGTATGTCCAGTCCGATCTGGGCATTCGGGGGGCGATATCGAGAAAATACCGCTCGGCGGGGCTGTGGTAGCCAGCGCGAATCAGGCTTTCGATGGCCTGAATGTGCACGTGCGGGGACGCCTGATGCTCCGCCTGCAATTTGTATTGGGCCACGGCCCCGTCGGGGTCCCCTTTCTTCAGATAGAGCGCGGCAAGCCGCTGATAGTCCCTGCCGCCACGCGCGGGATCCGGCTGATCCACGAAGGCGAGGGCCTCGTCCCATTTCCCCTGTTTTTCCGCGAGGTCCGACAGCAACCGGCGTATACCGGGCTCGTCCTGGCCGCCCAGCAACTTTTCGAGATCGGTGCGCGCGTCGGCGTAGCGTTTTTCATGCTGCGCGATCATGGCGGCCATAAGCGCCCAGCGGCGGGCGTCGGGATCCGCCGCGCGTCCGGCCTCCACGCGGGCCTTGAGATCCGCCAGCGCGCCGGCCTGGGCAAAGCGCGAAACCGCCGTGGCGAAGGGGGCGCCGTGGACGCCCGCATCGAGGTTGTGCTCATCCTTTTCGAGGAAGTCCCGCCAGACCGCGATCGACTTGTCCCGCTGGCCGCCGCGCCAGTAGTAGTCGGCGATTTGGGCGAAGAGCATCTGGTTTTCGGGGTGAATCCGCTGGACGCGCTCCAGCATCTCCGCGGCTTTTCCCCATTCCTGATCGCGCGCGAAGCGCTGGGCCAGTTCGTGCATCTGCGCGGGGTCGCGCGCCTCCTCCATCAGGCGATCCCGAAGCGCCTCCAGGTCCTCGGTCTTGTTCAGTTCCTGGTAGAGCCGCTGCAATTCGTTGGAGAATGCGCGACGGTTGCCGGGGTTTGCGCGGGCGAGGTCTTCGAGTTTTGCGAGCGCGGCCTCCTTTTCGCCGTTGGCCTCCAGGAGGCTGGCGTGTAGCAGGGCGATCTGGGCGTCGTTCGGGCGGCGCGCCAGCAATTCCCCGGCCTGCTTGAGAGCGAGATCGGGCCGCTTGTTCTGCGCGTGAATCCCGACGAGGGCCATGTGCAGGGTCACCGCGTTGGGCTGGCCGGCCAGCTGTTCTTCAAACGAAGCGATGAGTGCGGGCATTTGCCCCGCTTTCTCCGAGGCATCCCAGAGCGGGTGCAGCGCTTGAAGGCCCAGCGAGCCGAGGTTCAGGTTCTGGTGCTGGTAGCCAAAACTCGGGTGGCGGGGGCCGAGCCGCCCTGCGCCGGCGGACTGGAGTTGCCAGGCTTCGCGGGCCAGCGTAATGGCCTGTTTGTGTTCGCCCGCGCGGGTATGGGCCTGCGACAGGAGGGCGAGCGTCTCCGGACGCCGGGCGCGCGCCAGATCTTCTTCGAGCAGGAGGCGGGCCTTATCGGGCGCGCCCCCCTGTTCGAGCGCGCGGACGACACGGCTGAGATAGGCGGTGTTTCCGCCGAGTGCCATCCAATTCCGGTAGTGCGACACCGCCTCATCATGGTTATTGCGCGCGAGGGCGAGGTGCAGCCGCGCCTGGGCAATGTCGGCCGGGCGAAGCGCCGGATCTTTTTCGAGGGCGTCGTAGAGCGGCGCCATTTCGTTGTGGCGGCCGAGCACATCGAGGAACAGTGCCCGGAAATTGATTAGCAGAAAGTCGCCCGGGCGCGCTTCAAGAAGCGAATCCACCTCCGCAAGCGCGGCCTCCGGGCCGGCGGAATTGAATTGCGAAGCGATATAGAAGGCGACGAAACCCGCCGCGCGGGCCTGCGCTTCGGGTGTATTCGCCGCGGTATAGGCGCGCGCCTCCTCGCGAAGGCGATCGATGATCGGCTCCAGTTTATCGCCATCCGTATCCATCTGAACCAGGAATTGAAAGGCCTGAAGGCGCCCATGATCTTGTGGAACGAAATTCACCCCGAACATTTGTCCCAAGTTACCGGACGAGATCCAGGGCCGCCCGTCGATCCGGGGCATGTGCATTCGGGCAGGGCGCTGGGCCATCGTGGGCGCGGCGGGATCCGCTTCCGCGAAAAGGAGATCGGTGTACAGTTCGCGGGCGCGACCGATTTCGCCACGCATGCGGCTGGTCTGGGCGAGCTGGTTGTTAATCTGGCGGCGGAGCGCGGGATTGAGGGCGGCCGCCTTTTCGAATTGGGCCTCGGCCTCGTCGTGGCGATTGAAGCGGCTCAGATGGTAGCCGAGCTCGAGGTGGAGATGCGGATCTTCCGGGGCGAAGGAGACAAGCCGGTCGACCAGTTCGGCGGCTTCCTCGGTGTCTTCCCGGGCGAAATACAGCCCGAGCAGGTGGAACATGGCCCGCCGGGCGGCGCCGGCGTCCTCGCTGGCGGCCAGCGATTGCGCGAGCGCAATGGCGCCGTCGATGTCTTCCACGGATTCCGTCAGGTGGACCAGGCGCCAGCGCAGGTCGGTGTCTTCGGGGTAGATTTCGGCCAGCCCCCGGGCGACGGCGAGGGCCTGCTTGTTGTCCCCGGCCAGTTCGCACACCGCCAGGTAGTCGAAGCGCGCGTCGATATTGTCGGGGTTGGCTTCGGCGCGCTCCGCGTACTCCGCGAGCAGGGTATCCTGTTCGCCGGTTTGCCGGGCGATCTGGACGAGCAGCTGGAGCACCTGGCTGCGCATGGCGTCGAAACCGGAGACATTCCGGCCGCCCATCCGCGCAACGGGCATGGGGCGGAAGGCGGAGGATGACGTGTTCCAGCCGCCGAAGCCGCCCTGGCTGAAGCCGCCCAGCCTGCCGCCGCCGAAGCCGCCGTACGGCATATGCGGCGAGACGAACGCGGGCGCGAGCGGTGATGGCGCGGGGCTTCCCGGGGCGGGCTGTGCGGAGCCCTGGCCGCCTTCGGGTTCCGGGCGCTCGCCGATTTCGAGGATGCGTTTGAGTTCCGCCACGGCCTCGTCGGGCAGGTTGTTGTTGAGCAGTTCCACGGCGTGCTGGTAGCGCAGGTTGTAATCGTAGGGATCGATCGCGAGCGCGCGCTGGATGAAATCGCGGGCGCGCTCCAAATAGCCGTTTTCAAAGAGCGAACGCGCGACCATGACCTGCGCGGCGGAGTCTTCCGCGTTTTCCTCCGCGATGGACTCCCATACCGAGACGGCGGCCTCGAGGTCGCCCGTCCGCGCATGCGCTTGCGCGAGGCGATCCAATTCAAAGACGGACGGCTGGCCCGAGAGCGCAATGAGGGCGGTGTGCGCTTCCACGACCTTCCGGTAGTCGCCGTTGTCGTAGGCCTCGGCGAGTAGGAGCCGGAGCAGGGCCGCTTCGTCCTCAACAACGCCGCGGGCGCTTTCGAGCGCGGCGAAGGCGGCGGGGCGATCGCCGGCGGCGCGGTAGGCGGCGGCGAGCTCCTGGTAGGCCCCGAGATCGCGGGGCGCGTTGCGGAGCCGGTCCTGGAACTCGCGCACGATGATGTCGGCCTGACCCATCCGGACATAGACCGAGGCCAGGCGCGATACGGCGTCGGGCCGCTGCGCGTCCTGGCTGGTTTCCAGCATCTTCCGGAAGGCGTCCGCGGCTTCGCCAAACTGGTTTGTTCGCAGGAGGGCGTCGCCGAAGTCGCGGTAGTAGGCGGGCTCGTCGCCATCGATCTGGATGAGGTTGCGGAATTGCTGGAGGGCCTTTTCGGCTTCGCCGTAGCGCAGGTAGGTCGCGGCGAGCTCGGCGCGGGCCTCGGCGCTGCCCGGCGCACGCTCCACGAGCTGCTCCGCGGCGCGGATGGCCGCGTCCCGGTCGCCGGCGGTGGCGTAGAGGCCGAGCAGTTCGCGCAGGTAGCCGTTGGCGCGGGCGGGGTCGGCCACCATGAGGCCCTCAAGGACGGCGGCGGCCTCGGCGGTTTTCCGGTTCATGCGGAGGGCCTCGGCAAGCCGGCGCTTGATTTCGATGTTGCCGGGGTCGAGTTTCGCGCACTCGGCGTAAAGGGCCGCGGCGCGGGGCCGGTTGCCCATGCGGCTGTAGAGGCGGGCGAGCCTCATGCGCGGTGCGACGGCCTCTGGCGAGGCGGCCACTTCCCGTTCCCAGGCCTCACGCCGTTCATCGAGCGTTTCCAGCGCGGCGTACGCGTCCAGGAGGCCCTGTTCGCCGCGGTCCTGAAAGAAGGCCTGATCCTCCGCTTCGGCCAGGCGCTCGAACAGCGGGATCGCGCCCTCGACATCGCCGGAAGCGACCCGCAGGCGCGCGCTGGACAGGACGTAGTCGAGGTTGTCCGGATCCTGGTTCATGGCGCGGTCGTAGAGCTTGAGGGCGTCCTCGGCCAGGTCGTGCGAGGCCAGGATGCCGGCCACCTCGGCGAGCGCCTCGGCGGGGGTGTCCCCGGCGGCGACGGCGGCCTCCCAAGCGGCGCGCGCGGCGTCTTCCTCGCCCTGTGCGTACTGGATGGACGCGACCCGGAGCCGCCACTCGCGGTCCGCGCGCAATGCCAGGGCGCGGGCGTAGGCGGCGGCGGCCTCCGGGTAGAACTCGCGCCGTTCAAGCCATTCCGCGTGGCGGGCGTGGTCCTCGGCGGTGGCCGCGTCACCGGCGGCGGTTCGCGCCCAGGCTTCCAGGGCCTTTTCCGGCTGATTGTGCCGCAGCCAGGCTTCGCCGAGGCGGCGGAGGAAGTCGGGATCGTTCGGGAAGCGGTCGATCAGCGTTTCATAAGCCGCCGCCATTTCGTCGAGGCGCCCGGCCTGTTCATAAATGCGCAGCAGCAACTCCCAGGCGCTCTGGCGGGTGGGCGCCCGATCGATCACGGCCCGGGCGGTGGCCTCCGCGGCGTCGGGCTCTTCCCGTCGGAGGTGGATCTGTGCGAGCAGTTCCTGGAATTCCAGATCCTGGGGGTTCGCCTCCACGCGGGCCTCCAGATACGCCACGAGCCCTGCAAGATCGCCCTGGGCCTCGTACACCGAAACGAGGCGGTCCTTCAGGTCGGCGTGCAGCCAGTTGCCGGGCGCGGCCAGCGCGAGACCCGCTTCAAACGCGGCGATGGCGCCGGGGTAATCGGGAATGGCGGCGCGCGCGCGGCCGAGCGAACGCAGCGCGCTGCATTGCCGGTAGGGGTCGTCCTTCGCGGCGTCGGCGAGGCGCTCCCAGGTCGCGGCGGCGCGGTCCCACAGGCGGTTGGCCTCGAAGAGCTCGGCGAGTTCCTGGAGCGCGAAATGGTCGCCGGGCGCGGCGTCGGCGAGGCGTTCCCACGTGGCGATGGCCTCGTCCTGGTTTCCGGAACGGAGGTAGACGTTGCCGAGGAGGCGGCTGAGGCGCGCGCGCTCCTCCGGCTGCTCGACGGACTCGAGGGCGGCGGACAACACCTCAATGGCCTCGGCGTCGCGCCCCGCGTCGTAGTAGAGCTGGCCGAGCATCTTGTCCAGCGCGGGGTCGCTTGCCCCCTCGGCGCGGGCTTCGAGGAACGCGGTGATGGCCTCGCCGGTACGCAGCTGGCGCGCGAGGATGCGCCCGCGCAGGATCAGGCGCGCCTCGTACGGCATGCCGTTGTCGCCGGATTCGAGGCGTTTCAGCCAGGCGTCGACACCCTCGGATACGAGCCAGGCGTCGTAGACGCGGTCGAAGGCCTGTTCCTGGTAGGGGTTTCGGGCGAGGACCTGCTCGTAGCGGTCTCGAATCTGCTGCTGGGCCGGATCGAGGGGGACGCCGGCCGGGGGATCCTGCGCGGCGGCGGCTACGGCGATCAGCAACAGAACGGCGCGTGTGATGTGCCGGAAAAACATTTCAGCTCTCCTCGCGGGGGTATGGTTCAGCCACTTCCTCCACTATAACGCATGCGGGGGGGGATTTTGGAGGACTTGTATGGGGCGCGGGGATGGTGTCACCGGTTGGTGGCGTTGTGTGGGCGCCGTCGCCCGACGCACTGTGTCGAGGATTCGGAATGAGAATGGACGGCGGCTTCGCCGCCTGGCAGGCGGGGACGCCCGCGCTCCCAGCCTTTGACGCTCCCATACTCGGGGCATGCTTTAACTTGGTTTGGACGTAACAGTTTAGCCGTCTGAAGCAAAGAAGATTTTCAACCACGAATGAACTTAGAGCAGCCCTGGGCCGCAACCAAAGAAATGATCACCACGAAGGGCGCGAAGCTCACGAAGAGAAAGAGAGACGAAGATTTGACCGCAGAGAGCGCAGAGAACGCATAGGGTGATTTCTTGTACGCGGATGGATTGGGTGGATGATCGAGAGGGCATCCTTAACCACGAATGAACACCAATGCACACGAATGCGCCGGGAGCAGCGGCTGGCCTTGATCAGGAGTTGTGACCACGGATTACACTGATGACACGGATAGAAAGGCGTTCCGGTCGTTGAGGCCAGGCGGCGGCTGCGCGGATCTTTGGAAAAACTCCTTCGTTGCGGCGAAAGGTTGATCTATGTTCTCTGCGGCCAATCAGGTTTTTCGTTACTTGGATGCTTGGCTGTGGGCCTGGGAAAAGGCTGGTTGAACTGAATTTCGGTTACTTATTCGTGTCCGTTCGTGTCCATTCGTGGTTCAACTGCTACTCAAATCCATACAGCTAAAGAATTACGTTTGGACAAGGTAGGTCTGAAAATTCCGGGTCGCGAGTTCTCGGAGCTTACGCACGAACGCCCCTCGGCGGGCGCGTGGGGCGATCGCGTGGCGCGAAGGAAGGCGGTTTTGCGCGGGCTATTGCACGTAGGGGGCGGTCACGTGCGTGGGCTCCCAGTGCTCGGGAGCGCGCCAGAGCGAGCTGAGGACCAATTGGCGCATGAGCATGAATTCCTTGGGGAGGCGATCGTAGAGCTTGATGAAGAGCTCTTCGTGCGAGAGGATTTCGGCTTCCCAGTTGGCTCGGTCGACGGACATGATCTCGTCGAACTGCTTCTCGGTAAAGTCGAGGCCGGTCCAGTCGATGTCTTCGTAGCGTGGGACCCAGCCGAGGGGGCTTTCCTCGGCGTAGGCGCGGCCGTGCACCTTGTCGACGATCCACTTGAGGATGCGGACGTTTTCGCCGAAGCCGGGCCACACGAACTTGCCGTCCGGATCCTTGCGGAACCAATTCACACCGAAGATGCGGGGCGGGTTGTTGATGGTGCGGCCGATATCCATCCAGTGGCTCCAGTAATCGGCCATGTGGTAGCCGATGAAGGGGAGCATGGCGAAGGGGTCGCGGCGGACGTTACCCACGGAGCCGGCGGCGGCGGCGGTGGTCTCCGAGCCCATGGTGGCGGCGAGGTAGACGCCGTAGTTCCAGTTGTAGGCCTGCATGACGAGGGGGACGGTGGAGCTGCGGCGCCCGCCGAAGATGAAGGCGTCGATGGGGACACCGCGCGGGTCCAGGTAGGCCGGGTCGGCGCAGGGGCAGTTGGAGAGGCGCGCGGTGAAGCGGGCGTTCGGGTGCGCGGCGGGTGCGCCGCTCGCCGGAGTCCAGGCGTCGCCGCGCCAGTCCACGAGGTTGGGCGGCGGTGTGGGGGTCATGCCTTCCCACCAGACGTCGCCTTCGGGTGTGAGGGCGACATTGGTGAAGATGGTGTCGCGGGCGACGCTGGCCATGGCGTTGCGGTTGGAATCGAAGGAGGTTCCGGGCGCGACGCCGAAGAAGCCGGCCTCGGGGTTGATGGCGTAGAGTTTGCCGTCGGGCCCGGGCTTGATCCACGCGATGTCGTCGCCCACGGTGGAGATTTTGTAATCGGAGAAGGTCTCCGGGGGGATCATCATGGCGAAATTCGTTTTGCCGCAGGCGCTGGGGAAGGCGGCGGCGATGTAGGTCTTTTCGCCGCCGGGCGCGGTGACGCCGAGGATGAGCATGTGCTCGGCAAGCCACCCCTCGTCGCGGGCCATGCAGGAGGCGATGCGGAGGGCGAAGCATTTCTTGCCGAGGAGGGCGTTGCCGCCGTAGCCGCTGCCGAAGGACCAGATGCTGCGCTCCTCGGGGAAGTGTACGATGTACTTGTCGTCGTTGTTGCAGGGCCAGGCGACATCCTTACGCCCGCCGGTGAGCGGCATGCCCACGGAGTGCATGCAGGGGACGAATTCATTGTGCTTGCCGAGCTCGCCGACGACGGCGCGTCCGACGCGTGTCATGATGTGCATGTTGACGACGACGTAGGGGGAGTCGGTGATCTCGACGCCGATCTCGGCAATATCGGAGCCGATCGGGCCCATGCAGAAGGGGATGACGTACATCGTGCGGCCCTGCATGCAGCCGTTGAAGAGCCCGTCGAGGGTCGCCTTCATTTTGTGGGGTTCGACCCAGTTGTTGGTGGGGCCTGCGTCCTGACGGCGGCGGCTGCAAATGAAGGTGCGGTCCTCGACGCGCGCCACATCCTTCGGGTCGGAGCGAAACAGGTAGCTGTTGGGGCGCTTTTCCTCGTTGAGCTTGATGGCCATGCCCGAGCCGACCATCTCCGCCATGATCCGGGCATACTCGGCCTGCGACCCGTCGCACCAGTAGACCGAATCGGGCTGGCACAAGTTGGCCATCTCCTTCACCCAGGAGATCAGGCCATGGTGCTTCACGTACGGGGGAATGCTCATCTTGGACTCACTTTCTATCGGGTTCCCGTCCGGCGCCGCAATGCCGGCCACGGCGCGCAATGTTCCCGGCTACCATCCAGCCGGGAAAGGCCGTGCGGGTACGCCTGCATGGTACCGTTCCGGGCGCGCCCGCGCAAAATCGTGGCTTCCGGGCTACTCAACGATACCGGTGGCGGGATTGTAGGTCCAGTCCTGGCCGGGGTAGGGGTGCTCGGGTAGTGCGGGGATCGTTCCCGCGCGCAGGACCTCATCCAGGGAAACGGGCCAGTGGCCGTTGTCTTTCTCGTATCCGTCGAGCAGGTTGCGCAGTATCTTCAGGCGGTTGGCCTTCAATTCTTCGAGGGTGGTCGTGTTGTAAATGACGCCGTCGGCGGCGAGGAAGAAGCGCCCGCCCAGCGGGTCCGGCCCCAGGGGCTGGATAATGCCGGCCTGGACCATCTCGTCGAGGCTCTCGGGAAATTCTCCCGTGCGCTGGCGGAAGGCGAGTACGGCCTGATTCAATTGCTCGGTGGCGGTGATGATATCCATCTCGACGAGCTTTCGCGCGGCGAGTTCGCGAAGCAGGGTGTCTTCGCTGCCGGCGAGGCGCGCCCACATTTCCCGCTCGACGTCGGCGAGGTCATACTGGCCGTGCAGCTGGGTGGCCAGATTGCGGATGAACTCGGGGGAGCCCTCGATGGCGGCGGCGAGGCTGAGGTAGTAGGTGGCGCGCTCCTTTGCGCCTGGCTCGTCCTTGCGGTTGAGGAGGAAAATCATGGCGAGCTCGTAGGGGAGCTGAAAGTTGTCGGGATTGGCGATGAAGCCGCGCTCGAGGAGGTCGATGCCGGCGTCGTCGTCGGCGCGGAGCGCGGCGAGAAACATGCCGCCGTAGCGGTAGGCGTCGTCGAACCAGGGGTCGAGTTGGACGATGGTTTCGAGCATCTGCTGGAGCCAGGTGAACTTACGATCGCCCTTGCTTTCCTTGCCGATGTACTGGATGCACTGGAGCCAGAGGAGATCGGCGACGATGTGGTTCATGCCGCCGGTGAAGTGCTTGAGGAGCCTGGCGTTGGGCAGGTAGAGGAGTTCGTCGCCCGATTCGAAGGCGCGGGCGGAGTTCGCCTGGCGCTGGGAGAAAATGGCCCCGGCGAACAGGGCCGCCGCGCAGGCTATGGCGATAAGCCGCGCGCGCACGTCAGACGTCCTTTTCCTGGAAGGCGAGCGCCGCGAGGATCAGGAGCATGACGGTGTACATGAGGCCGTAGGACATGGCCCAGACGACATAGGCCCCGGAGACGGCGACATCGTTTGCGGCTTCGCGGGCGATGTCGAAGTTGCTCAGGTTCGGGATGACGTAGTAGGCCGCCTCCAGCATGGATTTCGCGAAGGTGCCGTCGAACTGCGGCGGGAGGTCGCGGAAGACTTCGGTGGCGTGGCCGAAGACCGCGACCGAGAAGACGATGATCGCGCCGAGTATGGGCGAGGTCATGGCCGACAGCAGGATGGCGAAGGCCGTGATCAGCATGAGCTTCCAGTAGATGAGCAGGATGGCCAGGAAATAGGTTGTGGTGAGCGATCCGCCGAGGAGCAGGATGTAGACCGATGAGACGGCGGCCATGATCGCGGTGACGACCGCGAGCAGCGCCATCAGGCCGAGGTATTTTCCCACGACGAACTCGTAGCGGTGCATCGGCTGCGAGAGGATCGTGTAGAGCGTGCGCTTGTCGATTTCCTTGTAAATGAGGCTCGTTCCCACGAAGATGGCGATGAGGATACCGAAGATGGACGTGGCGCCGAGGGCAATATCCTTCACGATCTTGATGTCCTGCCCGATGCTGATCCAGCCGAGGGCCTTCGATCCGAATATGGTCACGGCGGCGAAGAACAGGAGCACGTAGAGGACCTTGTCGCGGATCGACTCGCGAAACGTGTTCTGGGCAATGGCGAGTATACGCATCAGATGGCCCTCTCCGCGGGCGGCAATGCACTTGCGGGAAGCGCGCCTTCTTCCTGCTGCCGCAGGAAGAAATCCTCCAGCGTTTCCTTGATGGTCTGGAACTCGACCAGGGTCCCGCCCCGCTCATAGATCAGGCGGGCGCCCTCATTGGCTTCGCCCCGATCGGCGAAGGTGAAGATATCCTGCGCGTCGAGTTGCCGATGCTTTGTGGCGAGGGCAATCACCGCGGCGCGACCGGCCTCGTCCAGCCCCTCCGCGATGACGTCGACGGCCTTCACGTGGTGGCCGAGCAACTCGTCAATGCGGCCGCGGTGCGTCAGCCTGCCCTTCACGAGGATGCTTACCCGGTCGCAGATCTGTTCCACATCGCCCATCACGTGGGAACTGAAAAAGATGGTCTTCTTTTCGTCCCGGCACCGCATGATCAGGTCGCGAATCATGCGGCGGCCGACGGGGTCGAGGCCGCTCATGGGCTCGTCGAGGATGAGTAGCGGCGGATCGCCCACGAGCGCGACGGCGAAGCCGATCCGCTGGCGCATGCCCTTGGAGAAGCCCTTGACCCGCTGCTCGGCGATGTCGCGGAGGTCGAGCAGTTCGGAGAGCTTGTCCCACTGCCTCTGGCGCTCCGCGGGGGAGAGTTTTTGCAGGCGCCCGTAGAAGTCGATGGTCTCGCGGGGCGTGAGGTATTCGTAGAAATAGGGCTGCTCGGGCAGGTAGCCCACCAGGCGCCGGGCCTCTGGGGTCCGGACGCTTTTGCCGAAGATGAAGGCCTCGCCACCGGTCGGTTTCAGCAGCCCGCAGAGGATCTTGATGGTCGTCGTCTTGCCCGCGCCGTTGCGCCCGAGAAAGCCGTAGACTTCGTTCTCCTCGATCGTGAGATCGAGGCCATCCAGCGACTTCACCGGCGACTTTCCGATGGCCCGGTACACCTTGCAGAGATCGTTCGTGACGATAGCGCTCAACCCGGAATCTCCTAAGCATGTTCAGTGCCAGCTTTGCGAGGATTCTAGCGCGCCACCCGCGAAGTTGTCCAGTGGCGTACGCCCGGCGAGGCGGTGGCAGCCTACAGGGACCAGCCGTCGCGATAGGCCTGGCGCACGTATTGAGTGGCGTCGGGGAGGTTGGTGAATTCCAACTTCGCCGCGTCCCAGAGCAGTTTGGTGTTCATGCGTTTGGCGATGTTGCCGAGGAGCGTGATTTCGGTGAGTGGGCCCGAATAGTCGAAGGCCGCGTTGGCGGGGCGATTGTTGCGGATGGCGTCGCACCATTCGGCCTCGTGCGTGCCTTCCACCTTGCGGATGTTGGGTTCGGGCGGGGTGAAATCCGCCATGCGGGCCGCGGGCACGAGGCGGGGCGACTGGCCGTAGGTGCCGCAGGTGATGCAGCCCTTTGAGCCCTTGAACAGCGCGCCGCCCTCGCCGTCGCCGAGGTCGTCCTTTTCGCTGAGTTCGCTGGGGCGCGGGGGGCGCAGGCCGTCGTACCAGTTCACGATGACGGCCGGCCGATCGCCCCTGGCGGGGAATTCGTAGCGCACGATGGAGGCGAGGGGATGCAGTTCCCCGGTGAGGCCCGTGGAGCTGGCCTCGATGCTCACCGGCTGGCCGAGATCCAGCGCCCAGACGATGGGATCGAAGGTGTGCGCGCCGCGATCGCCCATCATGCCGCATCCGAAGTCCCACCAGCTCCGCCAGCTGCCGGGGTGGTAGCAGGGGTGGTACGGGCGCGACGGGGCGGGCCCGAGCCAGAGATCCCAGTCGAGCGTGGCCGGTACGGGCGGGGTGTCTTCCGGGCGCGCGCCGACGGGTGAGCTCCAGGCGGCGTGGCCCCAGGGGTAGTAGGTCAGGTCGCACCAGGCGTCGACTTCGCGGACCTCGCCGATGACGCCGGCCTGAATCCAGGTGACGATGTCGCGCGCGCCGGACATGGAGTGGCCCTGAATGCCCATCTGGGTGATCACGCCGGTCTCGCGGGCGATTTCGGCGAGGCGGCGCGATTCGAACACATCGTGGGTCAGCGGCTTCTGGCAGTAGACATGCTTGCCTGCTTCCATGGCGGCCTTCGCGATGACGGCGTGGGTGTGGTCGGGCGTGGCGATGAGCACGGCGTCGATGTCGCGCTGTTTTTCGAGCATGACGCGGAAGTTGGCGTAGCGCGCGGCGTTTGGGTACTTCTCGAAGGTCTTTGCCGCGTAGTCGCTGTCCACATCGCAGAGCGCGATGATGTTTTCGTTTTCCAGGGCGCGGAGGTTCGAGGCGCCCATCCCGCCGACGCCGATCCCGGCGATGTTGATCTTCTCGTTGGGGGAGGCGGCGGCGCGGGCGGGCCGGGCGGCGAGGAGGGCGGACGTGGCCAGGGCGGTGTGCTGAATGAACTCGCGGCGTTTCATGGTCTGGGACTCCGGTTGTGTCTGAATGGCGTACGCGCCGGCTCCATGGTACCCGCTTGGCGGTGTGGCTTCCAGTACGCCGCGCGGGACCTCGGCCCTTGACATTGGGAGCCGGAGCGAACAAAATGGAGGAGGAAGTCTACTATTTCATGTTCAAGCTCTATTCCAAAGGTTGCCAGTACGCGCTGCGGGCGCTTGCCTACGTCGTCACCGAACGGGGCAGCGAGCGCTTTCAGATTGCGGAGATCTGCGAAAAGGTCGGGATTCCCGAGCCGTTTACCCGCAAGGTCTTCCAGGATCTCGTGCAGGCCGGCTTCCTCCATGCCCACCGGGGTCCGGGCGGCGGTTACTCCCTGGCCGAAAGCCCCGACAGGATCTCGCTGCTCGACGTGATACACGCCGTGGACGGCGAGGACACCTTCAATCACTGCGTCCTCGGGTTCGAGGAATGTGGCAGCGCGCACCCTTGCCCCATGCACTACCGCTGGGCCGAGGCGAAGTCCCAACTGCTCGACCAGCTTGCGCAGGATACGCTTCAGGATATCGCGGACTTCGCGGCGAAGCGGCTGAAGAACCTGCCCCGAACCTGATCGCGCGGGGCCGGATCGCCCTTTATTTCCGGGTTTTTAGAAGAATGAACCAAGCCATTGACACGGCGCGGCCAAATAGTGGATAATTTGGTCCGGAATAAAGTGGATAAAAAAATCCACTATATTGGGCCTGGTCACGGGCCCCATGGAGAGGCAATTTGATGCTTGCGAACCTGCCCCCGCTTCGATTCCGCGGCCGCCGCCTGGCGGCGCTGCTGATCGCCGCCGCGCTGGCCCTCCCCTGTGGCGTTGCCGGCGCCCAGGAGACGGCGGCGGAAGCGCCCGCCCCCGAGACGCCCGCTGAAACCGCCGAAGCCGCGCTCGCGCCGGATGCACCGGCCGCCGCGCCCGAGGACGTGGCGGCGCAGGCCTACGCGACCAAGTGCATGGGCTGCCACACGATTGGCGGCGGGGCCCTCTCCGGCCCCGACCTCAAACCATCTGCCGCGTGGCCCCGGAAGAACCTCTGGGACGCGATCAAGCGCATGGAGAAGAACGTGGGGCCAATGGCGGATGAGGAAATCGACCTGCACACCGACTTCCTCCTCGCCGTTGACGCGGCGGAGCGGATCGCTGAGGCGCAGAAGCAGGCCGCGCTCAGGCACGCGGCCACGATGGAACCGGCTTCGGCGGATACGGGCCGCGCGCTCTTTCTGGGGCGGACGCCCTTTGCCAATGGCGGGCTTGCGTGCGGCGCGTGCCACCAGGCGGGCGGTCGCGGCGGATCGCTGGCCTCCTCGCTGGAAGACGCGTTCACGCGGCTGGGCGAGGCCCCGTTGATGGCCGCCTGCGAGTCGCCCGGCTACCCGGTCATGCGGGCCATGTACCTTGACTCCGCGCAGCCGGTGACCCGGCAGGAAGCGCTTCACGTGGTGAAGTACCTGGAGCAGGTCTCTGGCCAGCCGCAATCCGCGATCAGCATCCCGCTGCACCTGCTGGGCGTGTTGGGCGCGGGGGGGACCGTAGTGTTGCTCGCCACCCGTTACAAGAAGACCCCCGGCGGCACGCGGGCGCGTCTCGTCGCGCGCGCCTGCCGCAAGCAGGACACCGGCCAGGACCAGGGAGTTTAATCGCATGAGCTGGATCAAGGACATATTCGAGCCGGAGGCGCGGGCGTGGGAAGACTTCTACCGGAACCGCTGGTCCTACGACAAAGTGGTGCGGAGCACCCACGGCGTCAACTGCACGGGGTCGTGCAGCTGGAACATTTACGTTAAGCGGGGCATCGTCACGTGGGAGATGCAGGCGCTCGACTACCCGATCCTCGATAAGGATATCCCGCCCTACGAGCCGCGCGGGTGCCAGCGCGGCATCTCGTACTCGTGGTACATCTACAGCCCGTTGCGCGTGAAGTACCCCTACCTCCGGGGCGCGCTGGCCGATCTCTGGCGCGCGGCGAAGCGAAAGCATCCCGGCGATCCGGTGGCCGCGTGGCGATCAATCGTGACGGACCCACCGTCCCGCAAGCGCTACCAGCAGGCGCGGGGCAAGGGCGGGTTCCGGCGGAGCACCTGGGAGGAAGTCGAGGAGATCATCGCCGCGGCCAACCTGTACACCGTCCAGGAATTCGGGCCGGATCGACTCATCGGCTTCTCGCCCATCCCGGCGATGTCCATGATCAGCTACGCGGCCGGGGCGCGGTTCATGCAGCTCATGGGCGGCGTGGCGCTGTCCTTTTACGACTGGTACTGCGACCTGCCGCCCGCCTCGCCGGAAATCTGGGGCGAACAGACGGATGTGGCCGAGAGCGCGGACTGGTTCCACTCGAAATTCATCGCGACCGTCGGTTCCAACGTGTTGATGACGCGCACGCCCGACGCGCACTTCCTGGTGGAGGCGCGGCACCAGGGCGCCAAGGTGGTGGTGTTCTCGCCGGACTTCAGCCAGACCTCCAAGGTCGGGGACGAATGGATCCCGATGAACCAGGGCCAGGACGGGGCCTTCTGGATGGCGGTGAACCATGTGATCCTGCAAGAGTTTTACGTGAACCGGGAGACCCCGAGCTTCAGCACCTACCTGAAGGAAAACAGCGACGCGGCATTTCTCGTGCAGCTCGAACCCGACGGGCAGGGCGGCTACAAGCCGGGGGCCTACCTCCGCGCGTCGCAGCTCGCGGAAACGAAGGACGAAGAGCTCGCCGAATGGAAAATGTTCGTTCTCGACGAGGAAAACGCCGCGATCCGGCTGCCGGCCGGCCAGGTGGGCCACCGCTGGCAGCATACGAAGGGCCAGTGGCACATCAAGCAGGAGGATTCTCGCACCGGCGAGGCGTTTGAGGCCCGCCTGAGCGTTGCGGGGCTCGGCGAGGCGGTCCCGGTGCGCTTCAACGACTTCTCCGAGGGCCGGAACGACGTCATCCGGACCCGGCACGTGCCATCGCACACCGTGGAGACGGCGGCGGGGCCGGTGCTGGTCACGACGGCCTTCGATCTGCTGCTGGCGCAGCACGGCGTAAACCGGGGCTACGCCGGGGAGTGGCCCGAGAGCTACGACGACGGCGCGCAGCCCTTCACACCGGCCTGGCAGGAGCCCTACACCGGCATCAAGGCCGCCACGGTCACTCGCTTCGCCCGGGAATGGGCCATCACCGCCGAAAAGACCGGCGGCAAGTGCATGGTGATCATCGGGGCGGGGGTGAACCACTGGTACCACAACAACCTGATCTACCGCGCGTGCATCAACGCGCTTCTGCTCTGCGGCTGTGTGGGGAAGAACGGCGGCGGCTGGAACCATTACGTGGGGCAGGAGAAGCTGGTGCCGCAGGGGTCCTGGGGGCCTATCGCCTTCGGCGCGGACTGGGGCGGCCCGCCGCGCCTGCAGAACACGCCGTCCTTCCACTACATGCACTCGGATCAGTGGCGCTACGATCGCGCGTTCCGCGAGATGTGCCCGGTGGCGGAAGAAGATCACCCCATGGCCTCCGGGCATACCGCCGACAAGCAGGCCCTGGCGGTCCGCAGCGGCTGGCTGCCGTGCTTCCCCCAGTTCACGGAGCACAACTTCAAACTGGTGAAGGAAGCCGAGGAACGCGGGGCCGATCCCGTGGAGCACCTGGTCAACCGCCTCAAGGACCGATCGCTCAAGTTTGCGATGGAGGATCCCGACAATCCCGCGTGCTACCCGCGCGTGTGGTACATCTGGCGCGGCAACGCGATCCAGGCGTCCGCCAAGGGGCACGAATACTTCCTGAAACACTACCTCGGCACGCACCACAACACGATCGCCGAGGAAGTGGCGAAGGACGATGTCGAGGACGTGGTCTGGCACGACAAGGTCGAGCTGGGGAAGATGGACCTGATCGTCGATTTGAACTTCCGGATGGACACGTCGGCGCTGTACTCGGATATCGTGCTGCCGACGGCGTCCTGGTACGAAAAAGACGATCTCAGCTCCACGGACATGCACTCCTTCATCCACCCGCTCCAGAAGGCCGTGCCCCCGTGCTGGGAATCCCGGAGCGACTGGCAGATCTTCCAGAGCATCGCGAAGAGCACCTCCGAGATGGCGCGGCAGTACCTGCCGAAGCCGCAGCGCGACATTGTGATCTCCCCGCTGCTCCACGACACGCCCGCCGAAGTCGCGCAGCCGTCCATCAAGGACTGGGCGAAGGGCGAGTGCGAGCCCATTCCCGGCAAGACCATGCCGAACATTACGGTGGTCGAGCGCGACTACACGAAGGTCTACGAGAAGTTCATCTCGCTCGGCCCGAACTACCGCGACAAGGGGTTGGGCATTCACGGCACGGTGTATCAGGTTGACGACGTCTACGACCAGTACCTGACGAACCACCGCACCGAGGAATGGGGTGGCAAGCGCTATCCATCGCTCCGCGCCGATCGCGACGTTTGCGAGGTGATCCTGCACTTCGCGGCGGAGACCAACGGCGAACTGGCGCACCGCGCGTACGAGGTCGAATCGAAGAAGACCGGCATCGACCACACGCACCTGGCGCGCGACACGCGGGGGGTGGTGTACAACTTCGACGATCTGTGCACGTCGCCGCGCCGCACGCTGACGACGCCGTACTGGACCGGCGTGACGAATGGCGGGCGCACCTACGCCGCGTTCTGCCAGAACGTGGAGGAACGGATTCCCTGGCGGACGCTGACCGGGCGGCAGCACCTGTACCTCGACCACGAGGCCTACCGGGCCTATGGCGAGCACCTGCCCACCTTCAAGCCGCGCGCCGACCTGCGCACCACGCGCGACCTGGACTACACCGGCGTCGAGCCGGGATCCATGGTGCTGAACTACCTGACGCCCCACGGCAAGTGGCATATCCACTCGACGTTTGGCGACACCCTGCGGATGGAGACGCTCTCGCGCGGTATCGAGCCCTTCTGGATGAACGACAACGACGCGGGCCTGATCGGCGTGCACGACAACGACTGGGTCGAGGTTATCAACGACCACGGGACGGTGGTCACGCGCGCCTGCGTGAGCGCGCGCATCCCGCGCGGCATCTGCTTCATTTACCACGCCACCGAGCGGACGGTGGGCGTGCCGAAATCGCAGCACCGGAAGCGCCAGCGCGGCGGCGCGCACAACAGCCTTACGCGCGCCCGGCTCAAACCGCTCTTCATGATCGGCGGCTACGCCCAGTTCAGCTACGCCTTCAATTACTGGGGCCCCCAGGGCGTTAACCGGGACACCTTCGTGATCGTGCGAAAAATCGACAAGCCGGCCTGGTAAGCCCGCGCTGGAAAGGATTTACGAGATGGATGTACGCGCACAGGTCTCCATGGTGTTCCATCTGGACAAGTGCATCGGCTGCCACACGTGCAGCCTGGCCTGCAAGAACCTGTGGACCGAGCGCCCCGGCGCGGAGTACATGTGGTGGAACAACGTGGAAACCAAGCCCGGCACGGGCTATCCCACGCTGTGGGAGGACCAGCTGAACTACAAGGGCGGCTGGGAGGTGAATGAGAAGCGCGAGCTCGTGCTCAAGAGCCAAAGCCGGGGCGGCGCGTTCCACAAGCTCTTCTACAACCCGAACCAGCCCGGGCTCGACGACTATTACGAACCGTGGACCTACCGCTACAGCGATTTGTTTGATGCGCCGGAGGGCCACGACCAGCCAACGGCGCGGCCCATCTCCCAGATCACCGGCGAGCCGATGGACATCGAGGCCGGCCCGAACTGGGACGACGACCTGGGCGGCTCCCCGATCTACGCGGAGAACGATCCCAACCTCGCCGGGCTTACGGAAGACGAGCGCCAGGCCCTGTTCGATGTCGAGAGCATCGCCATGATGTATCTCCCGCGCATCTGCAACCACTGCGCGAATCCGAGTTGCGTGGCCTCCTGCCCCTCCGGCGCGCTCTACAAGCGCGGCGAAGACGGGATTGTCCTCGTCAACCAGGACAAATGCCGCGGCTGGCGCGCGTGCGTCGCGGCCTGCCCGTACAAGAAGGTGTACTACAACTGGCAGACCGGGAAGTCGGAGAAATGCATACTCTGCTACCCGCGCATCGAGACCGGCCAGCCCCCCGCCTGCTTCCACTCCTGCGTCGGGCGGATCCGGTACATGGGCGTGCTGCTGTACGACGCGTCCCGGATGGAAGACGCGATGAAGGCGCCGGAGAAGTCCCTGGTGGAGGCCCAGCGCGCGCTGCTGCTCGACCCGAACGACCCCGAGGTTATCGCGGGCGCGCAGCGCAACGGCATCAGCGAGCAATTCGTGCGGGCGGCGCAGGAATCCCCGGTGTGGAAGTACGTGATGGAATGGAAGCTCGCGCTTCCGCTGCACCCCGAGTTCCGGACCATGCCTATGCTGTATTACGTGCCGCCGCTCCTGCCGGTTTCGGGGCGAAGCGGCGACGGCATCTACGAGCAGGATTCCGACGAATTCTTCACGCACCTCGAAAAGTCGCGGCTCCCCGTGAAGTACCTCTCCCGGCTCTTCAGCGCGGGCAACGAGGGTATTATCCGCGCGGTGATGAAGCGGCAGATGGCCGTGCGCTATTTCAAGCGCGCGCAGGACGTCAGCGATGTGGACTCGGCGCGGGTGGACGCGGTGCTCCGGGAGGCGCACCTTACGGCGGAACAGGCCGAGGCCATCTACCAGATGACCGCGCTGGCGCCGATGAGCAGCCGCTACGTGATGCCGCCCATCCAGCGGGAGGAAGCCATCGAGGCCACCGGCTGTTCGCCGCAGCAATGCCGGGGACAGTGCGGGCTCGGCGTGGCGGCCGAACCGAAGCGGGGCGCCTGACATGGTCGCGGCGCCCCGGACTATCGACATGTACACCGCACTGGCGGATTTCCTTGCCTACCCGGAAGCGGATGATCGCGCCGATCTGACCGCGTGGTCCGACTACGTGCGCGACGAGTTTCCTGCCGCCTCGACGCACCTCGATCGCTTTCTGCGCGAGACCGAGCACCTGAGCGCCGAGGAGCTTCAGGAAATCTACACGCGCGCCTTTGACGTGGCCCCGCAGTGCGTCCCCTATCTCAGCGTGTATCTCTTCGGCGCGGAGAGTTTCAAGCGCGCGGAACTGATGGCCGGCCTGAAGGAGGTGTACGAGCGTGCGGACCTCGACTGCGGCCAGGAGCTGCCGGATCACCTGGCGGTGGTGCTGCGCTGCGCCGCCGCGTTCAGCCACGAAGAATGGAATGAATTGATGGGCTGGTGCGCGCCCGGGCCGATCAAGGCGATGATCGCCGGCCTGAAGCAGGCCTCCAGCCCCTATCTTCACGTGCTGCTTGCCATCCGTCACGTGTTGCAGACCCAGTATCCCCGGGAGTTCGCGTCATGCTAGACCAGTTTCTCTTCGTCGGCCTGCCCTACATCGCGCTGTTCGTGCTGGTGGCCGGATCAATCTGGCGGATCCGCCGGCATCCCTTCAGCGTCTCTTCGCTCAGCTCCCAGTTTCTCGAAGGGCGACAGTTGAAGTATGGATCGCTCCCCTTCCACCTGGGCATTCTGATTATTCTCGTCGGGCACGTCATCCCCATCCTGCTTCCGGGAATCTGGCAGGCCCTCATGGGCGTGCCCGTGCTCCTGATCAGCGTCGAAGTCATCGGCATGATCGCCGCGTTCCTGGCGTTGTTCGGGCTCGGCGTGCTCCTCTACCGGCGTCTCACCTCCGCGAAGATACAGGCGGTCACTACGCCGGCGGACCTGGCCGTGCTCGGGCTGCTCATTGCGCAGGTGCTCGTGGGCATCGGCGTAGCCGGCGGCCACCGCTGGGGCGCGGCGTGGTCCACGGGCACGACGACGCCATACCTCTGGAGCCTGGTCGCGTTTCAGCCGCGCACGGATCTCGTGGCCAGCCTGCCGCCGACGGTCAAGCTGCACCTCGCGCTGGCGTGGGTCATTCTGCTGCTCATTCCCTTCACGCGGCTGGTTCACCTCTTCACCTTCCCGCTCTCCTACCTCTGGCGCCCGCCCATCAAGGTCGTCTGGACGAATCCCCGCCGCTTTGCGTATGTGCCCGAGCCGGTGCGGCAGGCGGCGGACAGCCGCCGCTACTTCGTGCGCGGGGCCGCCGGTGTCGGCGCGGCGGGCGTGCTGCTCTCGGCGGGGGTGCTGGACAAGCTCGGGCGTTTCTTCCAGGGCGCGCGGATGTCGAGCGAGGCGGAGGCGGAACTGCTCGCGAAGAAGCTGGAGCGCCTCGAACTGGCGGCGAAGGAGCGCGAACTGGAGCTCGAGCGGATCAATAGCGCGTACATTCACGTGGCGCGCCTCGGCGAGCTCAGCGAAAAGGACGGTCGGTACTTCACCGACTACGAGATGCGGCCGGCCCTCGCCTTCCGCGATGAAAACGGCCTGCCGCTGCTCATATCGGCGAAATGCACGCACCTGGGCTGCACCGTGGCCAGCACGCTCGACGCGGACAGGCGGCTCCTCTGCCCCTGCCACGTGTCCTACTTCGACGTGCGCACCGGCCAGCCGAATCCCGGCGCGCCCGCCAAGGCCCCCCTGCCGCGCATCGGCTGGGTGCTGATGGACGCCGCCGGCGATATCGTGGCGAGCCAGGGCCCGGACGGGCCGGTTCAGGGCGCGCCCGACCCCGAAAAACTGGACAGCTACGGCGTATTCATCGCCCGGCGCATGGAGGAACTGGCCTGATGAGCGGTAACGAACGGGTACAGGCCCTCGGAACCTGGCTATACGAACGCGTGCCCCTGCACAAGCTGAATTTCGAGGACATGCTGAAGAAGAAGGAGGTGCCGGTTCACCGGATGAGCTGGGCCTACTACCTGGGCGGCCTGGCGCTCCTTTTCTTCGGGATCCAGGTTGTCACGGGGCTGATGCTGCTCTTCTACTACCAGCCGACCGTCGCGGACGCCCATGCGTCGGTGGAGTTCATCACGAAGCACGTCAGCGGCGGCGCGCTCATCCGCAACCTGCACACGTGGTCGTCCTCGGGGATGATCCTGTGCGTGCTGGCGCACCTGCTCACGACCTTCGCCATGAAGGCCTTCGAGAAGCCGCGCGAAGCGCTGTGGGTTTCCGGCGTGCTCCTGCTGATCGTGACCTTCGGGTTCGGGTTCACCGGCTATCTGCTGCCGTGGCACCAGATCGCGGTCAACGCCACGAAGGTCGGCATGCAGTCGATCGAAGAAGTGGGAGCGTACCTGCCCGGGGCGCTCTCGGAACTGCCCGCCCGGGCGAAAGAGTTGATCCAGGGCGAAAAGGCCGTGGGCCAGGCAACGCTCAGCCGCTTCTACGCGCTCCACGTGGTCGTGCTGCCGCTGGTGGCCTTCATGATCCTGGGGCTGCACCTGCTGCTGGTTCAATTGCACGGCATGAGCCAGGGGGTCGACCGGCCCACCGGGAAGACCGAGCGCTTCTTCCCGTTGTTTGTGCTCAAGGACTTCTCGCTCTGGGGCATGGTGTTTCTGGTCGTCTTCGTGTTCGCGCTGTGCCTGCCCTTCGAGGCCTTCTTCTCCTATCCCCTCTTCGAGCCCTTCGATCCGATGGGGTCGACCCCCGACGGCATTAAGCCGGAGTGGTACTTCTTCTTCGTGTACTACCCGCTGGAGCTGCTGCCCTTCTGGCTGGTGATGATCGTGACCAACGGCGTGCTCGCGATGCTGCTGCTGGCCCCATGGATCTTCCGGGGCACACAACGCAAGACCCTCGGCTGGATCGCCGCGGCGGCGGGCGCCTACCTCGTGATTATCACCATCTTCGGACAGTCCATATACGAGTTTCTGAAAGGAGCCCACTGATGCGTCAGGCAACGCCACAATGGGCGCGCGGAATCGCCGCCCTGGCCCTGGTGTGGGCCGGCCCCGCGCTCGCCTACCCCGAGTTCGAGGCCTACGTCGAAAAAGTCTCCGGCATGCCCGTGAACTGCAGCCTGTGCCACACCCACCCGGATGGCCCCGAGGGCCTGAAACCGGGACAGATCGGCAGCCTGAAGCCGGCGGATCTGGAACGGCACAACCGCGCGCGCGCGGCGTTTGAGCCGGGCCAGGCGGTGGACAGCCCGATTCTCAACGAATTCGGCAACTTCCTGATCGAGCAACTGGGGAAGACCCGCTTCCTCCAGATGCGGCTGGAGCCGGAAACGCTGGCCGACGCGATACCCGCGGACAGCGATCTAGATGGCGACGGGGTGACCGACCGCGCCGAGTACCTCGCCGGAACGCACCCGCTCGACCCGCACCACGGGCCGCCGTGGCAACTCTTCTGGATCAACTTGAAGCGCAAGTTTTTCCACGTCGTCATGATCGCCGTCGCCACGGCCCTCGGCCTCTACGGGCTCAACAACCTGCTGCGCGGGTTCGAGCTGCTCGGCGGCGCGCCAGGAGACGGGGACGATCCACAACAGCCTACCTGAGCCCGCCGGGCCAGCGCCGATGAAAGCGCCGCAATGAACGAGTCCCCCAAAGCCTATGTCGTGCTGGCGATGAACACGATCGCCTTTACCGTCTGCTTTGCGTGCTGGATGATGAACGGGGTTCTGGTCACCTTTCTGGTGGAGAACCAGGTGTTTGCGTGGAGCGAATCGCAGGTCGGGTGGCTGATCGGCATTCCGGTCCTCAGCGGATCGATCCTGCGGCTGCCGGTCGGGATCCTGACGGACAAGTATGGCGGCAAGCCGGTCTATACCGTAGTGATGCTGATCTCCGCGGTTCCGATGTATTTTCTGAGCTACGCGGATTCCTACCTGTCGTTCCTGTTGCTCAGCCTCGGCTTCGGGATCGCGGGAACCTCCTTTGCCGTCGGTATTGCGTATTCGTCGGTCTGGTTCAAGAAGGAGCACCAGGGCACGGCGCTGGGGATCTTTGGCGCGGGCAACGCGGGGGCGGCGGTGACCAGCATGGGCGCGCCTTTTCTCCTGCGCTGGCTGACGGGCGGTGGCGAGAACGTGGAGGCGTGGCGGGCCATGCCGCGGATCTACGCCGGCGTGCTGGTCGCCATGGCGGTGCTGTTCCTGCTCTTTACGGTCCACAAGAAGGTGGACGATTCGCATATCACCAGTTTTCGAGCGCGCCTCGCCCCGCTGCGCTACATGCGCGTCTGGCGCTTCGGCCTGTACTACTTTCTCGTCTTCGGCGGCTTCGTGGCGATGGCGCAATGGCTCATCCCGTACTACGTGAACGCCTACATGATGCCGCTCGCGACGGCGGGTCTGATGGCGGCGATCTTCAGCCTGCCATCCGGGGTTATCCGCGCGCTCGGCGGGTACATGTCCGACCGGTGGGGCGCCCGGCGTGTGATGTACTGGGTGCTCGCCTCCTGTCTCATCTGCTGCTCGCTGCTGGTCGCGCCGCGCATGGAGCTGGAATCGCCGGGGAAGGGGATCATGGCGAAGCGCGCCGGCGTGGTGACGTCGGTCTCCGAGGAGGCGATTGTCGTGGGCGAAACGCGGTACCCGCTCCGCACGGCGGAAGGGAAATCGCTTACGGACGCGCAGAAGCATGACGGGGTGCTCGTGTGGCCCACGTTTGCGATGTGGCAGGAGCCCGTGGTGGCGCCGGGCGACGACGTTGTGAAGAAGGAGCTCCTCGCGCGCGGGGTCACGCGGGTGTACTTCCAGGCGAACGTATGGATCTTCACGGGGCTGGTTTTCATTGTCGGGATCATGATGGGGATCGGGAAGGCGGCGGTCTACAAGCACATCCCCGACTACTTCCCGCGCGAGGTGGGGGTGGTGGGCGGCATCGTCGGCGTGCTCGGGGGTCTGGGCGGGTTCATCTGCCCGATTATTTTTGGATACCTGCTCGAACGCACGGGGATTTGGACCACCTGCTGGCTCTTTTTTGCCGTGCTGTCCGGGATTTGTCTGTGGTGGATGCACCGGGTCGTCCAGCGGATGCTGCACGAGGCGGCGCCGGAGCTGATCGGCCACATTGAAGACTTGGAACACGCACGGGAACAGCAGCGCTACGGGCGCGGCGCAACCTGAGGAACGCACCATGGCGGCCTTGAGACAATGGGAGCCGGAAGACGAGGCCTTCTGGAAAAATGGCGGCAGCGCGATCGCGCAACGCAACCTCTGGATATCGATCCCGAACCTGCTCCTGGGCTTCGCGGTCTGGATCCAGTGGAGCGTGATCATCGGGCTCATGCAGGGGGCGCACGACACGAATCCGGACCTGTACAACTTCACCTTTGGCAATGATGGACAGCCGCTTTCCGGCGAGGCCTACAAGGCCCTGCTCTACACCTTGCCGGCGGTCGCGGGGCTTGCGGGCGCAACGCTGCGCATTCCCAATTCCTTCATGATCGCGATATGCGGCGGTCGCAACGTCAAGGCGCTGACCACGCTGCTGCTTATCCTGCCGGCGCTCGGCGCGGGCCTGGCGCTGCGAAATCCCGATACCCCGTTTCTCATGTACATCCTCCTCGCCGCGCTCTCCGGCGTGGGCGGCGGCGCCTTCGCGTCGTCCATGTCCAACATCAGCTTTTTCTTTCCACGGCGCATGCAGGGCCTCTCGCTGGGGCTGAATGCGGGCCTGGGCAATCTCGGCGTGGCCGTCATGCAGCTTTCCGTGCCCCTGGTGATTACGATCGGTATCTTCGGCGGCCCTTCGCAGGCGCTCGACGGCAATCCCGTCTGGATTCAGAACACCGGGCTGGTCTGGGTTCCGGTGCTGGCCTTTTTTGCCGTGGTCGCGTGGTTTGGCATGCACAACCTGCCGCAACACGACTGCGGATCGGCACTGTCCGCCGCCGGGCGCTTCCTGTGGCTCGAACTGCTCGGTTTTGTCGGGGCCGCGGTGGCTATCGTGCTCCTGCTGCTCCCCTGGGGGGGCGTGCCGGAGCTGCTGAAGATTCTGGTGGTGTTGATCGTCGCCGTGCTGGTGACGCTGGCCTGCATGCGCTACCTAACGCCCGCGCAGACCCAGGCGCGCCTCGTCAGCCAGTTCGGCATCTTCAAGAACAAGCACAACTGGATCATGACCTACCTCTATGTCATGACCTTCGGATCCTTCATCGGCTACTCGAACGCGTTTCCGAAGTTGCTCAAGGATGTCTTCGGTTACATCCGCGTGGATGAGGCCGGCCAGCCGCTGGCGGAAGCCATCGTCAATCCGAACGCGCCGAACATCCTGAAGTACGCGTTCCTGGGCGCCGCCATGGGCGCGGCGATTCGACCGATTGGCGGCTGGCTGTCCGACAAGTTCGGCGGCGCGCGCGTGACGCACTGGGACACGATCGTTATGATCGCGAGCGCCGTGGCCTGCGGGTATGTCGTGAGCCAGGCGAACGTCTCGCCGCAACCCGAGAAGTACTTTGCGGCGTTCCTGGCGATATTCATCCTGCTCTTCGCCACCACCGGGATCGGCAACGGATCGACCTTCCGGATGATCGCGGTAATCTTCTCGCGGGAACAGGCCGGCCCCGTGCTGGGGTGGACCTCCGCCATCGCGGCGTACGGCGCGTTCCTGATTCCCAATGTGTTCGCGAGCCAGATCAAGGCCGGCACGCCGCAGTACGCCATGTACGGCTTCGCGATCTACTACGTGACCTGCCTTGCGCTGAACTGGTGGTACTACGCACGCAAGGGGGCCGAGGTGAAGTGCTGAGGCGGGCGCACCACGACGGTGGCAGGGCCGCCTCTGGCCGCAACCGAAGAAATGATCACCACGAAGGGCACGAAGACCACGAAGAGAAAGAGAGTTGAAGCTTTGACCTCAGAGAACGCAGAGAGCGCAGAGAACGCAGAGAGCGCAGAGAGCGCAGAGGATGGCTCTTGTACGCAGATGAAGTAGGTGGTTGAATGAGGGTGCGTTTTTGACCACGAATGGACACCAATGCACACGAATGCGCCTCGAGCAGCCACTGGCCGCGATCAGGATTTGTGACCACGGATGACACGGATGACACGGATAGCAATTGGTTCCGGTCGTTGAGGCGTGCCGGCGGCTGCGTGCGATTTTCGACGCAGCCTGTTCGGATTGCCCAGCATCGAAATGGTAGCGGAGTGGATCGGGCGGCGGGCTGCTTCTTCTTGTTTGTTTCGAGTGCCGCTTCAATCCGTGTCATCGGTGTAATCCGTGGGCAAGAAAAGAATTTCGACCACGAAACTTGCGGAACGGCCGGGAGATACTCCTTGGATCTATCGCTTCGTAAATGCTTTTACAACAGACGGTTATATGGATCTTGAACGAAAGAACTTGCTGAAAAAACAAGAAAATGACGGATAGTAGTACGAAGGGCACGAAGAGAAGAAGTTTGAGAAGGATAGGCATTCACGCAAAGGCGTCGGCGCGGACTTCACGCCTTCCTGATTCAATTGAACCATAACTACACACGGGGTAGCCTCAGGCGGCTGCCGAAAGAAGACAGGACGCGATTTACGCGAAAGTGGGAATCCAGTGGGATTCTCGGGCAAGCGTGTTTGTGTTTCCAGGTGTGCGCGTTCGCGGCGATTACCGGGCGGCAGCGCCCAGCAGATCCTTCAGTGCGCCGGCCAGGTCCGGGTAGGCGAATTCATAGCCGGATTCCAACAATCGCACCGGAATAACCCGCCGGCTCTTCAGGACGAGCTCCGTTTCCGTCCGGATAATGGTCGCGCCCGCCTCCAGGAGCCACGTGGGCAGCGGCAGCCCCAGAGGCATCCCGCAGGCGCGGCGCAATGCGTGCATGAACTCGGCGTTCAACACCGGGGCGGGCGCCGCCAGGTTAACCGTGCCCGCGATCGTTTCGTGGCGGATAATGTGATCCGCCATCCGCGCGAAATCCGCCTCGTGCAGCCAGCTTACGTACTGCCGGCCATTTCCCTGGCGCCCGCCGACACCAAGCCGCGCGAGCACCCGCATCGGCGTCAAGGCCCCGCCGCCCCGCCCCAGAACGATCGCGGTGCGCAGCGCAACCCGGCGCACGGTTCCTGGTATGGGCGCATCGAAGAACGTTTGCTCCCAGCGCTGGCAGACTTCCACTGAAAACCCTTCGCCGATCTCTCCGGTCGGCTCGTCCATGTTCCGGTCTTCCGCATGGCGGTATATTGTTCCCGAGGATGCGTTCATCCACAGCCGGGGCGGATGGGCGCAGGCCGCCACGGCCTCCGCGAGCATCCGTGTGGATTCCAGGCGTGAACTGTATATTGCCCTCCGGTTTGCTTTCGTGTAGCGGCAGTCCACCGACTTCCCGCTCAGGTTGATCAGCACAGCCGCGCCCTCCAGGTGCGCTGCCCACGGTCCGGGAGTTCTCCCGTCCCAGGCGAGCACGCCGCCCGGTCCCCGCGCATGACCGGGCCGGCGAGTGAGTGTGTATACCTCGTGGCCCGCCTCCGTGAAATAGCGCCGAAGCACCTGGCCCAGGAATCCACTTCCGCCCGCGACGACAAGCTTCATCGCCCATCCTCCGCCGCCGGGGCCGCGCTTGTGGCGAGCTCCACAATGCGCGCGGCGGCCTGGCTGATTCCGCCCATGAAGGGCAGTGCGGTGGCCTGGATGAGTTTCTGGATCAGCCCGAGGCTCACGGAAATCAACTCCCGGGTGCGTTGCTGGTTGGCGGAGGCGTCGTTCACCCAGAACAGAATGACGCCCATCTGGTAGAGCCAGAGGATGCGCGCCAGGTGCGGGCGGATTACCGCGTTGGCCTTCAGGTTGCTCCCCTCCAGCGCCTGCTCGATCAGCGCGATGGCTTCGTCGCGCACGGGCTTGGTGTTCGGGCTGAACGGGGAAAGCGGGTGGCTCCAGTCCGCCGCGTGCCGCGCGAGCACGGTGGTCAGGGCGCGAAACGGGGCCATCTGCGCGAGCTTGAACTCGATCAGGGCCGCCATGCGCTGCTGAAAATCCTTCGAGGCCGCCACAATCTCCCAGTTGTGATCCCGGGCCTCCGCGCCGGTGTGCGCGTAAAAGTGCAGCACGAGTTCGTCTTTCGTGCGGAAGTAGTAGTAGGCGGCGCCCAGGGACATGCCCGCCTCGCTGGCGATCATGCGCATGGTGGTCTTGTCGAAGCCATGGGTTTGGAAGAGTTCCAGGGCGGTGGCGAGGATATGGGACTGGGTGGCTTCGCTCTTGGCGGTTTTTTTGGGGGGCATGGTCTGGCCTTTCTGGTTTGAACACGTTCAAAGTATAGCCCGGGAAAGGGCCGCTGTCAAGCAGAACCCGCAAAGAAAAAGCGGCCCGCATCCACTGCTGGATGCGGGCCGCATAATGGGCAGTCTGGAGGAGCGCTTACTCCTGCTTCGCCTTCATCGGGTTCGGGTGCTCGATGATTTTCACCGCCTGCTCGTAGTCGAAGCCGGCCTTGGAGCCGTCTTCCTTCGTGTATTTTTCAGGATCCCAGGTGGGGCTTTCTTCATTGTGGCACTGGAGGCAGAGGGACTCCTCGACTTTCAGGAGGTTCGCCATCCAGTCGACCTCCTCCGAAGTTTTCTTCTTGAACATGACGTCCTTGCCTTCGGCGACGTGGAATTCGCCGGGGCCGTGGCAGGTTTCGCACTGGACGCCCATTTCGGGCTTAATCTTTGCCGGCGCGGCCATGGCCTGGAAGTCGTAGGCCGTGACGTGGCACTTGAGGCACTCGGGGGCTTCGTGCGGGGGCTTGGTCATGCCGCGCTCCTGCGCGACCTTCAGCGCCGCCTCGCTCTTGAGGTTTTCGAAGGCCTTGGAGTGTTTCTCCGCCTTCCAGGCGGTGAACTGGGCGCCTTCGGGCTTCTTGTCGTGGCAGACCTTGCACTGATCCGCGCCAATGTACTCGGGTTTCTTGTCCTGGGCGTGCGCGACGCCCGCAGCCAGCATCAGAGCGACCGCGCCGATGAGACCTTTACGGAAGAATTGCATGGTACCTCCTTCAATTTCTGATTTTTGTCCTGGCAATGCGTGGCTGCCCGCGCAATACCTCCAAGTATAGCGCACATTCACCGCGCGCGAAACTTTTTTGTGCGCGAACCCCGCGAACTGGACGCGGGACGGCGCGAACTATTCATGGCACACCCGGCAGGCGACCGAATTGTTGGTCGGGTGCGGGGCGCGGTGCGGCAGCCCGCCCGGGTGGCACTCGGCGCAATTCGTCGGGAAGATGCCCAGGGTGTGCGGCGACCGGGTCGACGTCCGGTGCTCGATGTTTTCATGGCAGACGGTGCAGGAGGTTTCCTGCGCGGGGAAGTGGCAGGAGACGCAGTGCTGGTTGCGCGAGCCGCCGAATCCGGCGCGATGGGAGCGCGGCGCGGTCTTCTCGTGGCATTTGATGCAGGAGTCTTCCTCGTGGCAGACGGCGCAGCTCTCGCGGTTGATGAGGGCCTGGAGGCCATGGGGTTTGCGGCGCCAGGCGATGGTGTGGTTTTGCGGCTTCTCTCGGCTGTGGCAATCGTCGCAGGTGGCCACCGTATCGTGGCACATGGCGCAATACTGTGGGTCGAACTGGGCCTCTTTACCGTGTATTTTCAGCCAGAGGTCCGGCGAGTCGTGCGCGATGCGCGCGCCGCTGCGGAACTTGGGGCGGGTTTCCTCGGTGATCTCGGAGTGGCAAATCGCGCATTCGTTGGCGACAAAGGCGATATTGGGCTCGCCCGACTCCAGCATGGGCGCGTCGCTGGTCTTGTGGCAATCCATGCACCAGGGCATGAGCGGGCCCTTCGGGAGATCGGGGATTTCGCCGGGGGTCTTGTGGCACTCCATGCAGGAGATTTCCGCGTCCATGTGCTCGGCGTGTCCGAAGATGGTCTCCACGCTCATGCGCTTGACCAGGGGATCGACCGACTGGTCGTCGCGGGTGTGGCAGAAGCTGCACGCGGCCCGGTCGGCGGCCGGGACGTTTTCCTGGGCTTCGACCGCCATCACGACGTCGAGATCGATCTCGTGGCAGATACTGCACAGGTCGTGACCGGGCATCACGTGCGCGGCGTCTTCCCAGATGTGGCAGGTGGTGCAGTCGAGCTGCTGTTCGATATGCGCGTTGTGGCCGGACTTGAGGCCGCGGCTGTGCGGTTCCGGCGCCGCGGCGCGCCCGAAGAGGGCGCCGCCGAAGATGAACGCGGCGCAGTAGAGCGCCACCCCGGCTGCCAGGGTCCAGCGGAAGCCCCGCCCGCGGATTATTTCCATTCCATTCTTCATTAGAATCGTATCCGGTAGCCGGCCCGGAGCCGCCAGTATGGCGAATCGGGCGCATCATCTTCCTCGAAGGATACCTTGGCGAATAGCTCCTGGTCCTTCCGGAACTCCCATTCGATATCGGTAAAAATGCTGTAAACGTTCTCGCGCGTATCCACCACCCGGGTCGCCGCGTATTGCGCGAAGAATGACCTGCCGGGATAGACGCCGGGAAGCAGGGCGACGATCGCGTCGTTCAGTCGCGCGGTGCGGTAGTCATACTCGATGACGCGATCCTTGTAGCGCACGAAATCGACCCCCGCGCGCCACTTCACGGTTTCCCACTTCCGCTCGACCTCGCCGGTCACGGTCCAGTAGCCCTCGCCCTCCGAGGTGTCCCAGTATTCGAGGGAGGTGGAGACATCGAATTCGCGGTACAGGTCTTCGACGTACAGGACGGTGGCGAGGCGGTAGTAGTCGCGGCTGCCGGTGTAGAAGTCGTCGTTTTTCGCGTCGCGGATTTCGCCTTCCAGGGAGAGGGTGACCCGCTTGGTGATTGGGCGGTGCAGGCCGATGTAGAGGGTCTTGTGTTGCCGGTACTGGCCCAGGATTTGGTAGAAGGGCGAGAGATCCGCCGTGGTGTCGCCGGTCGTGTCGAAAAGCTGGCGGTAATCCACGTCGTAGAGGAGATCCAGCCGCGGTATGTAGCCGTTGAGGCTGAGCACGAGTTCGTTCACGTCGCCTCCGAGCGTGCCCAGGCGCGCGAAGAGGCGGGTGTTTACGCCGAAGCTGTGCCAGAGGCTCAGGGTCACGCGGCTGTCATTGATTTCATTGGCGATGGGCCGGTTGAAGCCGCCCAGCAGGGAACTCCGGCGCGCGCGGGCGACGCCATAGCGGCTTTCCTCGGCATAGTAGCCGTCCAGCGCGAGGCGCGTGTGGACGCCCGGTATAAAGGCGACGCCGCCGCCGAGCACGAGATCGTCCGAGGTGTCGCGGTATATGGAGGCGCGGGCGCCGATGAAGCCGTACCACTCGAGCCGGTCGTGGCGCTTCTTGAGGTACAGCCCGTCCACCCGGTTGTAGGTCGCGCCCTCGCGGATGCGGTGCCGCCCCAGGCGCAGCACGGATTGATCGCCCAACACGCCGTCGATGTCGGCGTACAGGTAGAGCAGCCGCGCCTGCACATCGGAGGCGGACGCGTCGTTGATGTCGCGCAGGGTATTGGGTTTTCCGCGGTCCGAGGAGAGGTCCTGGTGCAGCCAGAGCGATCCGCGCAGGTGCAGCCGGGGCATTTGGGGCGGGTCCATCTCCAGGCGCAGATACTCGCTCAGGTCCCAGTCGTTTCCGCCGCCGGAGATAACACTGTCGATTTCCGCCTCAAAGGAGCCGCGATACCAGGGCGCGGTGGCGGCCCGCGTTTCCGGCGCTTCCCCCGCGTCGGGCGGGGTTTCACCCGAGTCCTCTTCCGCGGGCGCTTCGTCGCCCTCGCTCTCGGGAGCCGCATCCTCCGGCGGCGCTTCGGCCGCCGCCTCCGGACTGGCGGCCTCCTCGACGACCGTATCCGGCGCGGCTTCGGCGTCCTGGGCGCGGGCGGCCGGGTGGAAGCAGGCGGCGATCAGCAGGATCAACAAGGCGATCCCCCCGCCGCAACGTTTCGCTTCGTGCCTTCGAGAAAGCAACGCCCGTAACCTTTCCATGTGCCGGTGTGCCGGCGTTTGCGCGATCAGGGCCGCGCCCCGAGCATTTCGTAAAGGGATTGCAGGTATTCGTTGTTGGCCCGATCCGCGGGATTGTGCGCGGTCCCGGAACCCGGCGCGCTGGAATCGTGGCAACCGGTCACGCCGGCGCACGAATTGGGCGGCGCGGGCGTGACGCCTTGCGCCACGGCGTCGTTCGTGGCGATGGGCGGAATGGTAAACAGCGAGTGGTCGTGCCCCGCCGCGCCGCCGGCGTCCAGCGGCGGGAGGTGACAGCTCGTGCAGCGGCTTGCGCCCGACCCCGCCGGATCGACCGGATGGAAGGGGCCGGTGTGAAAATCGACGTCCGCGTCGGTCCGGAAGCCGAGCTGCGCACTCTGGTGGCACTGCAGACAGAGGCGGTTGTCCGCCGGATTGGCGCGGAACATGTCGCCCTGGTGCATGTTGTGGCAGCTTGCGCAGGTGGCCACGTCCAGCTGCGCGTGGGTGCTCGCGGCGAAGCCCGCCACGGCGCCCTCGTGGCACTCGCCACAGAGCATGGCGTAGTTTTCGCTGCCGAACCGGGCGGGCGAAGTGGCGCTGATCGCCATGCCTCCCTGCTTGTGCACGTTGTGGCAATCGGTGCAGGTTGCGGCGCCCGCGTTGAAGTGCGCGGTCCGCAGGAAGCCGCTCACCGAATCACCGCCCGGCGTCGTGGTGTCCGCGTGGCATTCGGTACACGCCGCGTGCCGCTTTTCGAATGGCAGGCGCCCGGGATTATCGATGAAGAGGCCGAAACGCCCGCCGTTGCGGACATGCCGCAGGCCGGGGCCGTGGCAGGTTTCGCAGGAGATGGACTTGTGGGGCCCCTGGAAGTGCTCGCGCTGGTCGCTTGCGCTGCGGCCGTCGTGGCAGGCCATACAGGTGGCCGTGCCGACCTCGCCGGGCCCCAGTGCGGTCCCGCGGCATCCGTCCACGCCCAGCCCGAGCAATGCGGCCGCCGCCAGGCCGAATCCTCCCAGCGCCGCGCGCGCGCGCCGCATGCGGCGGCGTGGCGAGGCCGCCGCGATTACACCGCGCACCCCCTCCCCCATTCCCAAATTACGGTCCACCATGTTCCCTCGCCGATCCAACCCGTTTCTCCGCCCGCCCAGCAGCCGCCGGAGACTACGCTGGCGTATCCCGGTCTTGCGGCATTGGCTGTCTGGCGCCAGACAGTAAGCAATCTTGTTGCCAACTCCCGAACGGAGTGGCGCTTGGTTCCCAATGGCGTTCACGCTAGCACGAACGCGCGAGCAAGTCAAACAAAACTACCTTGCGAAACGAACCGATCTGGTGTAAGGTGGAGCAGTAACCGGCGCACTACTGTGCAATTGAGCAGGCGCCGGGTGTTCAATTGAACACATCGAGATCACTTCTGAGCGACGGGGGGAATCCGGACCCGATAGTGAGTGACGGAAATGGCCGAAAATGCGCGGGTAGACGGGCAAATCGAGGGCCGGGGAAGCAGACGGTAATCTTGGCATGGAAACGGCTTGCATTGCAGGTTAGATAGCCAGCATCAGGGCAGCAAATGGCCATGGCGGCTGTCGAATTGGAAGTGTGTCGCATCGGATCCGCATGGGGTCGGCTTCGGTCGTGGCGACCACGGCGCCGGAGAGCGAGTTGGGAATCCGCCCGTAGAGGGCGTTCAGGAACGCACGGGGAACCGTGAAGGGAGAATCAGGTTATGGCCAGCCAGCGTGAAGTGAGGAAAGCCACCGGGTGGGCGTTCGTGTCGTTGTTAGCGACCGCCGTTCTGTTGGTGGGCTGCCCCGTGACTCCAAATCCGGATCCGGACCCGGATCCCGACCCGGAACCCCAGGTGGTGGTTCCGGTTTCCACTTCACCGGGCCTGAACGTGGAAATCGAGAAAGTGGAGATCCCGGCGGACCTGAAGCCGGTGATCCATCTTACGATCACGGACAACGCGGGCCAGCTGATCCCGTTGCGCGAACTCACGGACGCGCGCTTCATTCTGGCTTACCTGAATCCGTCGCCTCCCGAGGGGAGCACGGCCCACTACATCAGCTATAACACCCGAACGGAAGCCGCGGCGGGCGGCGGCACGGTGCTGCAGGCGACGTACGACGGGGCCGGGCTGGGCGGCCTGACCCAGAAAGCGGACGGGACCCTGAGTTATAAGTTTGGAACGGCCCTGCCCGCGGACTATATCGAAAGCGCCACCCACCAGATCGGCGGGCAGCTCTCGCGGCGTTTTCCCATCGACGAGGTCGTTTATCCCGCGAACGCGGACTTCAAGTTCCGCCCGGACGGCGGCATGGAACTGGGCGCCCGCGAGATTGTGAACACGGAGACGTGCAACGTCTGCCACACGCGGTTGGCGGTTCACGGTACGCGCCGCGAAGTACAGCTTTGCATCCTCTGCCACAACCCGGGATCGACGGACGGGAACACGGGCAATTCGGTCGATTTTGCGGAGATGATACATAAGATCCACCGGGGCGCGGGCCTGCCCAGCGTGCAGGATGGCGAGCCCTACCAGATCATCGGTTTCCGCAACACGGTGCACGACTATTCCGAGGTGCATTTTCCGCAGCCGGTACAGAACTGCACGGCGTGCCACGCCAACACCGACATGGCGAACATCTACATGACCACGCCCACCATCGCGGGTTGCGCCTCCTGCCACGACCGGACCTGGTTCGGCGATCCGCTGCAAACGCCGGCGGGCTGGGAAAACCACCTGGCCGGCCAGCAGGTTGACAATCGCCTGTGCGCGCTGTGCCACACGCCGACCGCGCCCGGGCCGTCTCCGATCATGGAAGCGCACCGGCTGCTGACCGATCACCCGAACGCGCCGGGTCTCGCGCTGACCGTCAACCGCGTGACGACGGCCGAGACCGAGACGGGCATCGCCGTGACAATCAACTTCACCGCGGAGGACGAAAGCGGCGCGCCGTACACGCAGCTTTCCGCGCTCTCCACGGTCGCGGCGACGGTCGCCTACCCGGCCGCCGAATACGAGACTTCATTCCGCGAGACGATCAACGCGGGCAATTCCGTCGCTAATGGGGATGGAACCTTTAACTACACATTTAACCGCCAGCTACCCGCGGGGCTTACCGACACCGTCGCCGTGGCGATGGACGGCCGGTTGAACTTCGCCATTGGCGACCTGAACGTGACCCAGGGCACCTCGTCCAACGGCCGGATGATCTTCACGGCCAACAACAGCCAGCCCGTCGAGCGGCGCCAGATCGTGGACGACGCGAAGTGCAATGCCTGCCACGGGGAGGTCCGGCTGCACGGAAGTCTGCGCGTCGGCGTCGAGTACTGTGTGATGTGCCACAACCCGAGTTCCTCGGACATCAACCGGCGGCCGGAAGGCGCCGGCGATCCGGAGACGATCAACTTCAAGGACATGATCCACAAGATCCACCGCGGCGCCGAGCTGGAAAGCGGCTACACGGTCTATGGCTTCGGCAGCACCGCGTTCGATTTCACCGGCGTGCACTTCCCTGGCGACCTGCGCGCCTGCGAAATGTGCCACGTCGAAGGCTCCTACAGCGTTCCGCTGGCTATGGAGACCCTTTCAACCATTGTGACGGATGCGGCCGGCGCGCTTCTGAGGGAGAAGCTTCCCGAGCGGGCGGCCTGCGTATCCTGCCACGACAGCCTGATTACCGAGGTGCACGCGATCCTGCAGACCGACCCGAACACACGGGTGGAGTCTTGTTCGGTGTGCCACGGCAACAACGCGGATTTCTCGGTGCTCGACGTCCACAACATGGGCCCGTGATCGCGGGATTCGCCAGTATAATCAGTAGTACGGGTCGCGGGGAAGGTGGTAGTACCGAGCCGCCTTCCCCGCGGCATCCATGATGGTTCGGGCCGTAGCGCGGGAGAATGGATTCATGACAAGGACACCCAGGGGATGGAAGTGGGCTATCGGCCAACTTGTCTGGCGTAACTGGCTGACGTTGTTCGGCAGCAGCCTGACCACGGTGAGCGCACTGGCGATTATCGTGTTCATGGTGCTTGGGGGGGCGGGCGTCGCCCTTTCGCCCTATATCGGCCTGCTCACGTACCTGGTGCTCCCGGGAATCTTCGTTTTCGGCCTGCTGCTCATTCCGCTGGGCGCCTGGGTTGACCGGCGGCGGCGCCGCCGCCTCAACGAAGATGAGCCCGCCCATATCGATCTGGATTTCAACAACCCGCGCATCCGGCGGCTGGCGATGATCGTCACCGTGCTTACGGCGGCCAACATCGCCATCATATCGGCGGTGAGCTACGAGGGCGCGGTGTACATGGAATCGGTGGCTTTCTGCGGCACGACATGCCACACCGTGATGGAGCCCGAGTTTACGGCCCACATGAACTCGCCGCACGCGCATATCAGCTGTGTGGAGTGCCACATCGGCCCGGGGCTGTCCGCGATGGTCCACGCGAAGCTCAACGGGCTCAACCAGGTGTACGGCGTGCTGACGGGCTCGTATGAACGCCCAGTGCCGACGCCGGTGCACGGCATGGCGAACGCGGAGCTTACCTGCGGCGAGTGCCACAACCCGGGCATGGATCTGGGGAACACCTTGCGGGTAACGACGGATTACGCCACCGACGATGCGAATACGCCCCTGACGTCCGTTCTGCTGATGCGCGTGGGCGGGCGGGGCGTCGAGGGCACGGGCATCCACAACTGGCACCTCGCTCCCGGCCGGGAGGTCTACTTCTATTCGCCGGACGACAAACGGGAAGTGATCACCTATGTGAAGGTGGCCAATGAAGACGGCACGGAAGTGGAATACTTCGTTGACGGGGCCGAGGTTGACCCCGCCTCCCTGCCACCCGGCGCCTTGCGGAAGATGGACTGCACCGATTGCCACAACCGGGCGAGCCACGTCTTCGAAATGCCGGGTCCCGCGTTGAACAAGGCCATTGCGCGTGGCGAGATCGATGTTGCGCTGCCGTCCGTGAAGGCGGCGGGCCTGGAGGCGCTGGAGGGCGCGGTCGCGGCGGAGGATGGCCCGGCCTTCATTGCGAAGTCGGTACAGGACTATTACGCGGCGAACTACGCGGACGCCGCGGCGCAACAGCAAGCGCTGATCGATCGGGCGATCGCGAGCATGCAGGGCATATACAAGCGCAACATCTTCCCGAAAATGAATATCGGGTGGGGGACGTATCCCGACCACAATGGCCACACCATGTTCAATGGGTGCTTTCGCTGCCACGACGACGGTCACAGCAGCCGCGACGGCGCGCACGTCATCAGCCAGGACTGCACCGCGTGCCACAACGTTGTTACGTGGCAGGAGGAGAACCCCGAAATACTTTCGACCCTGGGGCTTCAGTAAGGTACGGCTTGCCGCGGCGTCGCCCGGGATGGCGCCGCGGGGCACAGCAGGTGTCCCGGCGCGCCCGCGCGAAACGGCGGGTGAAAAGGGGATGGTATGACGCGTTCGGTTCAATGCACGGTGTGGGCGGGGCTGCTGGTCGCCGCGGGTTGCGTGACGCCCGAGGTTCGCTACGAGACGATTCACGAGGCGGCCGCCGAAGGGAACACGCACGATGTTGCGGCGATGGTCGATGGCGGCCAATCGATCAACGCGCGGGGCGAGCACGGCATGACGCCGCTGCATAGCGCTGCCGCCTGGGGCAATGAGAACATCATGGCGTACCTTATCCGCAACGGCGCGGAGGTGAACGCGACGAACGACTGGGGGCTCACGGCCCTGCATATTGCCGCCGCCCGGTGCCACGATCACGATGTGTTGTTTCTTCTCGAGCACGGGGCCGATCCCAACGCCCCGACCAACGCGAGCTGGACGCCGCTCCATTATGCGGCGGCCCGCGGCAACGTGCAGGTTACCCGCACCTTGCTCGACGCCGGGGCGAACCCGGACCTCCAGAACCAGACCGGCGACACGCCGCTGCACCGCGCCGCGCGCAACGCCAGCGAAGACGTGGTGCGGCTGCTTCTGGAGCGTGGCGCGGACCCGGCCCTGAAGAACGCCGACGGCGACACCCCCGCCGCCGCCGCGACCCGCGAGGGCCACGCGAACATCGCGGCGATCTTCGGGCGGTAGGGGGGCGGCGGCCCGGCACGGTTCCGGCGAATTGTGGGCGCGCCGGGCGGGTTGACGCGTTTCCGCCTGTCCGATCGCGCCGGTGTTTGTTATACTGGCTCCTTGAAAAGAGAAGGCGTCTCGATTCTCCCACCGTAAAGGAGCCCCCATGCTTGTACCCGTTCTCGCCGCGCTCGCACTCGCCGTTACCCCCGAGCCCGCGGGCGATCCGTGGCCCATGCACACCATCGACAACACCTCCGAGGGCGCCGATGGCGTGCGCCTGGCCGATTTCGACGGCGATGGCCTTCCCGATATCGCTACGGGCTGGGAAGAGGGCGGGGTAGTCCGTATCTACCGCAATCCCGGCCCCGAAAGGGTCCGGGAACCGTGGCCGATGGTCGAGATCGCGCAGGTGCGCTCGCCGGAGGACGCCGTCTTTGCCGATCTCGATGGCGACGGCGCGCTGGACGTCATCAGTTGCAGCGAGGGCGAGGAGCGGCAGATCTGGATCCATTGGGCGCCGTCCGATCCCGAGCTCTACATGGACCCGAGCGCCTGGACAACGGAAGCGCTGCCCGCCGCCGCCGGCATGACCCAATGGATGTACTGCCTGCCGATGCAGGTGGACGGCCAGCGCGGCATCGATCTGGTCGCCGGATCGAAGAATTTTGATGCGGTTATCGGGTGGTTTGAATCCCCGGAGAATCCGCGCGACCTCGCCGCCTGGCGCTGGCATCCGATGCGGCAGGCCGGCTGGGTGATGTCGCTCATCGCCCACGATGTCGACGGCGACGGCCATATGGACGTGGCCTACACGGACCGCAAGCAGAACCTCCGGAGCGCCGGATGGCTGCGCAATCCCGGCCCGGACGATCCCGAGGCGCTGCGCAGGCCCTGGGACGACCACACCTTCGGCGGGCGGGAATCGGAAGTGATGTTTCTGAATCATGGCGCCTTTTCGCCCGCCGGGCCCACGGAATGGGTCTGCGCGAACCGGGGCCGCGGCCTCTTGCGATTCACGCCCGGCGAAAGCCCCGATACCTGGATCCAGGAAGAGATCCCGATGCCGCTCAACACGGGAACGGGCAAGGCGGTCGCGATCGGCGATCTCAACGGTGATCGCCGCCCGGATATCGCGGTCACCTGCGAAGCGGCGGAGAACCGCCACGGCGTGTTCTGGCTGGAACAGTCGGACGACGGCTGGATCCCCCGCGCCATTTCGGGACTGACCGGCACGAAATATGACCTGGTCGTGCTGTACGACCTGGACGGAGATGGCGATCTGGATGTGCTGACGTGTGAAGAGAACGAGAATCTGGGGGTGATCTGGTACGAAAACCCGTTGAAATAGCGGAAGGCTTTCGGCATCGACGGAATTGAACAGCGCCGCGAATAACGGCGATTCGCCGGTTGTACCTCCTGTCGCACCGGTAGTAGACTGAAGCGGAATTCGCAACCCGGCGCCCCGTTGGCGGCGCCGCGCCCCGGGAGGGCTGTTACATGGCACTTTGGGACAAAATCCGCGGGGAACTGGTCGATATCATTGAATGGCTGGACCCGGCCAGCGACATCCTGGTCCACCGTTTCGAGCGCCATGGCAACGAGATCAAGCACGGGGCGAAGCTCACGGTCCGCGAGGGCCAGGCGGCGGTCTTCATCAAGGAGGGCAAGCTGGCCGACGTGTTCAGCCCCGGCATGTATACGCTGGACACGAAAAACCTGCCGATCATCTCCACGCTGGAGGGTTGGCGGCACGGGTTCGAAAGCCCCTTCAAGGCCGAGGTGTATTTCATCAGCACCCGCCGTTTCACCAACCTGAAGTGGGGCACGAAGAATCCCATCATGCTGCGCGACGCGGAGTTCGGCCCGTTGCGGGTGCGCATGTTCGGCACCTACTGCATGCGCGTGCAGCAGCCCGCCGTCTTCGTCAAGGAGATCGTCGGCACAGACGGCCACTTCACGACGGGCGAGATTGTCGAGCAGATGCGCAATTTGATTGTTGCGCGCTTTTCGGATCTGGTGGCCGAGAGCAGGATTCCCGTGCTCGATCTGGCCGCGAACTACGACGAACTGGGCCGTTTCGCCACGGAGCGCCTGCACGATGACTTCGAGGCCTACGGGCTGGATGTCACCAATCTGCTGGTGGAGAACATTTCGCTGCCGCCGGCGGTGGAAGAGGCGCTCGACAAGCGGGCGAGCATGGGCGTGATCGGGAATCTCCAGCAATACACCCAGTTCCAGGCGGCGAACGCGATGGAAAGCGCCGCGAAGAACCCCGGCGGCGAAGCGGCGGGCGGCATGGGATTGGGAATGGGCTTCGCCATGGCCAACCAGATGGTCCAGGGCTTCGGCCAGCAGACGCAGGGCGCGAACGCGACGCCGACGCCGGGCCCGCCGCCCATCCCCGGGCAGACCCAGTTCTTTGTGGCGGTCAACGGCCAGCAGACCGGGCCGTATACCGCCGCCGCGATACAGCAGCAGGCGTCTCAGGGCCAGATCGCGGCGGAAACGCTGGTCTGGGCGCAGGGCATGGCGAACTGGACCGCCGCCGGGCAGGTTCCCGAGTTGCGGGACGCCTTCGCGCCGGGTCCGCCGCCTGTTCCGCCTGGCGCGCCCTGAGGGTCTTTGGCCGCGGGCTCACCGGTACGGCGTAAAGCCGGGTGTGGGGCCCACCGCCGTGAACCAGCTCGGGTCCGCCTGAATGGCGGGCGCCGTTTCGGCGAAATCCTGCACCAGGTGGCGCGGGGCGGTTCTCAGAAAGCTTTCCGTCGGCCCCGGCCGCGTAAACCAGGAGGGAAGCTCGGTCTCCCGGGCGAGGGCCTGGGTCGTGGTTTCGGTGGCGGCCATAGCGTTTTCACCTTTCTACCTTGCGCTTGCCTTTTTGTCAGCGGTGAGCAATTTGTGCTCGTATAAACCAGAGCTATGCCAATTTCGTAACTATATGTAATTAAACCTCTTATCGAGTTACTGTTCCATATTGGATTGTGCGATATATTCAATGTAGACACATTGTATGTCGAGATTGACCATGTTTTTCTGGGACAGGCTGAAATCGGTCGTGCGCCGGGCCATTGCCCCCCGGCGGCTGTGCGGGCGGATTGAGGCGACGACGACGGAGGGCGTTGTCGGGGCGCGATCGCGCCTGCTACACTCAGCGCGGAAAAACGAGGAGCTACACATGAAATCGAAAACCCAGGCGTTTGGCCGCCGAAGCTTCCTGCGCCGGGCGGTGTGTGCGGGGTCCCTGCTGGGCGCGTCGGCGGGCCCGCAGGTTTTGTCGTTTGCGCAGGGCGACAAGACATTCCGGGCCGGCGAGGCGCATGTCGATGCGACACCGCCGCTGGAGATTGAGCTTGCGGGGTTCCACTATCCCGTGGGCGGAACGCCGCGCCACATCACCGGCATCCGCCAGCCCGCGGCGGTGCGCGCGCTGGTATTGGAGCAGAACCTGACCCAGGTCGCGCTGGTTTCGTTGGACATTGCGGCGGTCTCCGAGGAGATGTCTCGGAGCGTGGGTAAGGCGGTGGCGGAGAAGACGGGGATTCCGGCGTCGAACGTGCGGCTTTGCGCGACGCACACGCACTCGATGCCGACCTTTGCATACTGGCGGCAGTGGGGCCTGATTCCCGAAGAGTACCGGGCGGCGGTGGAAGCGAAGATCGTGGAGGCCGTGGTAAAGGCCCAGGCCGACTGCGCCGAGGCCGCACTGTTTGTTGGCGGCAGCCCGGCGGAGGGGGGCAATTTCAACCGCACGTCGAAGACCTGGAAGAACGAGGCGGAATTCGGGCCGGGCAGCAGCGACGCGGATCGCTGGCTCGACCGGTTGGTCCAGGTGCTGTACCTCGAGCGCGCCGGGGGCAAGCCGGGGATTCTGTGGTACCACTTTGCGTCGCACCCGGTCTGCTACAACGACGGGCAGGCGGGCCCGGACTGGCCCGGGCTGGTGACCGACCGGATCACGGCGGAGTACGGGATGGTTCCGTCGTTCCTGCAGGGACACGCGGGCGATGTGAATCCGGGAGACGGCGTCAAGTGGATCGGCGAGGCCGAACCCTCGGCCAATGCGGTGGTGGCGGCGATCGATCGCGCAATGTCGCGCCTGGAGCGCATCCCGGTAGACGGGATCGGTGCGGTGGAGAAGCCTATGGCGTTGCCGCTCGATCTCGAACGGTACCGGCAGTGGCTGAGCGCCTACGCGGAGAATCCGGCCGCCTGCGCGTCGGGGGTGTGGGTGGACGCGGGGTTTGCGAAGGAATGGTACGAGGCAAGCGTCCAGAAGAACTGGACCGAGCCGGTGCTGCGCGCGCCCGCCAGCGCGATCCGGCTTGGGTCGGTGGGGCTGGCCTTTCACCCGAGCGAACTCTTCAGCTACTACGGGCTGGCGATCCGCCGCCAGTCGCCCTTCGACCACACGCTCGTGACGGGCTACGCGGATGGGTCGATCGGTTACGTCACCGACCCCGCCGCGTACAACGAGGGGGATGGCGGCATTTATGCGGCGGTCACCGTGCCGAAGATCATCGATATCCCGCCGTTTACGCCCGAAGCCGGCCGCGAGCTCGCGGCGGCCATGATCGCGCTTTTGCGTTCGGCAACCGTGTAGAATACGGGGGTATTGGCGTTCAACTCCGGGGACGATCGATGTGGTTCTTGTTCATTGTGATGCTCATTGCGGCGGTGTTACTCGCGCTCATTGTTGTTCGCGGACAACAGGCGATGATGGAGGGCATGCCCGATACCGGCGACGGTGAGCACGGGGACGAAGCGTGGTTTCCGGAGGGATCGCTGCCCCGCGCGGCGGATCTGGCTGCGGCCTACGCCCGGGCGGGTTTCGACGATGTCGCTGGCCTGGTGACGGAAGCCGCACAGCCCTGTTTTCGCATCTGCATGGCGGCGGAGGACGAAGGGCAGCGCAGCCGGGCCGGCGGGGTGCCGGATCTCGCCGACAGCGCGGCGTGGCCGGCGTGGGACGGGGTTCCGCTGGCGTTTCTGGCGCAGATCGACCTGTCGGAACTGGCCGCGATTAATCCGGACACGCCGCTGCCGAAGCAGGGCCTGCTCCAGTTCTACTACGACGCCGGCCAGCGCACCTGGGGCACGGACCCGAAGGACCGGGACAGCTGGCGCGTGTTGTATTTTCGCGATCCCTTCGAGCCGACGCCCATCGAGCACTGGCCCGAGGGCCTGCCGGACCACGCGTGTTATCCGATCGCCCCGCTGCTGGTTGAAGAGTCCGATTCCTTTCCGGATGAGTTGATTGAGCGGCTTCGCGAGGGGAAGGGCCTCCGGGCGCAAGGGTTGATCGAGGAGATCTTCGCGCAATACGAGGATTGCCATGACGGGCCGTGCCACCAGGTGCTGGGCTACCCGTATTCCATCAAGGGCGACCCCAGGCTGACGAGCCAGCTCGCGAGCAATGGCGTCTACTGCGGCGACGAAATCGATCTGGAGACGCCCGAGGCCCTGGCCCTGGCGCCGGGCGCCGCGGACTGGCAGCTGCTTTTCCAATTCGACACCGACGAGCAGACGGGAATGAGCTGGGGCGATTGCGGGACGCTCTTTTTCCTTATCCGCCGGGACGATCTGGCGGCGCAGCGGTTCGATCGGGCCTGGATGGTGCTCCAGTGTATTTGAGGGGCGACGGTATCCGGTTCCCGATCAGTGTTCCAGGTCGCGGAGGATGACGGTGGCGGCGTTGCGGCCGGCGGCGCCCATGATGCCGCCGCCGGGGTGGGTGCTGGCGCCGGTGAGGTAGAGGCCGGGGATGGGGGCGCGGTACTGGTGTGCGCCCCAGGCGGGCCGCCGGAAGAACATCTGGTCCGACGACATTTCCAGGTGCATCACGTTGCCCCGCAGCAGCCCGAGTTCGCGCTCCAGGTAGAGCGGCGTCTCCACGAGGCGATCGATCACGGCTTCCTTGACGTTCGGCGCGTAGGCGGCCAGGGTGTCGAGCATGATATCGGCCTCCCGATCCCCGATGGCGTCCCAGTTTTCCCCACCGGCGAGTTCGTAGGGGTAGTATTGCCCCCAGAGAAACATCGTGTGCTTTCCGGGCGGCGCCAGGCTGGGGTCGGCCTTGGAAAAGGTCATGGCCAGCAGCGCGGGATGGCGCGACGGCCGTCCGGCCTGGAAATCGGCGTAGGCGGCGTCGAGGTAGTCCATGTCCGGGCAGATGAACTGGAGCGCGTTGTGGTGATCGCTGCCGGTGTGGGTGTCCGGCGACGGCAGCGCGGTGTAGTTGGGCAGTTCGTTCATGGCGAAGCGCACGACCATGCCGAAACCATTGCCGATGCGGCGCTTCATGATGGACTTTTCGAAGGCCGCTGGTCTGGCCTCGGGGTCGATCATCCCGAGCGTGGCGCGGATGTGCGCGCCGGAGACGACCCGACGCCCGCGAATGATGCGGCCGTCCTCGCACTCGACGCCGCGCGCGCAACCGTCCTCCAGCAGGATTCGCTTCACGGGCGCGCCGGTGGTGATGGTTCCGCCGCGCGATTCGATCATGCGCGCGAGGGCCTGGGTCAGCATGCCGGAGCCGCCGCGGGGGCGCCGCATGCCGCTGCGGTGGTAGAGCGGGTGCCACATGGCGAGGGGGCCGGAGAGCGCCTCGCCGGGGGGCGGTCCGGACTGCGCGGCCATCCAGCCGACGACGGCCTGGACGCGGGGATCGGAGAAACTCCGCCGGATCATCGGGCCATAGCCGGACAGCGCGTTCCGCAGGGTCTCCAGGAAATTTTCGCTCCGCGCCCAGGTGTCCGCGACGAGCGATTTCGCGATGCCGCCGAGCGACGGCGGGTTCAGGAAGGCATCGACAAAGGTCTCGGCAACGGGCGTCCACTTTCGGACGAAATCGCGGTAGGCCGCGGCGTCTTTTTCGGAAACGGCCGCGATGCTTTCGCAGGTGCGTTCGATATCCCGCCAGATGGTGATATGGGAGCCATCGGGAAACGGGGCGAAGAAAAGGGGGTCAAGATCGATGTAGTCGAGCCCGTGTTGCTCCAAGTCCAGATCGCGCACGATGGGGGTGTGGTTGATCAGAATGTGCGCGGATCCGCCCAGGTCGAACTTGAATCCCGGAACGATCTCTTCCGTCACCACCGCGCCGCCCGCAATGTGGCGGCGTTCCACGACGTGGACATTGTGCCCGGCCCGGGCGAGGTAGCCGGCGCAGACGAGCGCATTGTGGCCCGCGCCGATTATCACGAAGTCATGTTGGTCCATTCGAATCATTCCGGGAGTGGGCGCGCCGGGCGTCCGCTATCAGGCCTTATTCTGCAATAAGAGGACGTCGCCAGGATAACGAAGCGGCCTGGATAGCGGGGCCCGGGAAAAGCGATTCAGCGTCCGAAATGGGATTTCGGCGATGGCCCAGGCGACGGCCTTGAGCCCGAGGAGGTACTTTCGGCATTTCGGCACGAACGCGCGTCCGGCGAAGACGTCGCAACCCCGCGCCCGGACCGCGTCGCCGATTGCGGCGTAGATGAAGCGCGCGGCGCGGACCGCGAGCGCGGCGCGCCAGGAGAGGCCGCGCATGCCGATGTCCGCGGAGGCGTAATACACGTCAGCCAGATTGAGCAATTCGGAAACGGATCTTGAGAGCGCATCGCGGCATTGGTGCGACAGCGGTCGGCCCTTCTGCCAGGGTAGGACCGCTGCGCCGTGGCGGGCGAGCAGGTCGTGGGGCAGGTAAAGGCGGCCCCGGTCCCAGTCCTCGCGGACGTCGCGGCAGATGTTGGTGATCTGCATGGCGATTCCGAGGTGGACGGCATGCTGGAGGGCGCGGGGGTCGCGCACGCCGAGCACGTGGCTCATCATGAGGCCGACGGTCCCCGCGACGCGGTAGCAGTAGAGGAGCAGTGTGTCCAGGTCGGGATAGGCGACGCCGCGCGCGTCCATGGCCATGCCTTCGAGCAGCTCCTCCGGATAGGTCCGCGGAATCTGGAATTCGCGGACGAGTTGCTGCATGGCCGTCACGAGGGCGTCGTGCGATGGATCACCCGCGTAAATGGCGTCCAATTCCCGCTTCAGCGCGGCCAGGGCGGCATCGTGGTCCTCGGGGTCCGCCAGGTCGATGGCGTCGTCGGCGCGGCGGCACCAGGTATAGAGCACCTCGACGTGGCGCCGCGCTTCCCCCGGGATGAGGGTGGACGCAAAGGAGAAACTCTTGCTGTGATGCTGGATGGTCTCCCGGAAAGTCTGGGCATCGCGGGCCTCCATCAGGACACCTTCACGCCCATATCTGCGAGCAACACGCCAGCTGTCGCCTTCCCCGCGTTCACGACGCCGGGTACACCCGCGCCGGGGTGCGTACCCGCGCCGGTGATGTAGAGGCCGGGGATTTTCGGGTCGCGGTTGTGCGGCCGGAACCACGCGCTTTGCGTCAGGGTCGGCGCGAGGGAGAAGGCCGCGCCGTGGTAGCCCTTGAGCGTGTCCCGGAAGTCGCAGGGGGTCATCCAGTGCTTTGTGACGACGTGTTTGCGCAGGTCCGGCATGCTCCGCTCCAGGTACGCGAGGATGCGGTCCGCGTAGGCGGGCCCGGCGGTCTCCCAGTCGATGTTGGCGTTGCCGAGGTGCGGCACGGGGCTCAAGACGTAGTAGGCTCCGCATCCGGGCGGGGCGAGGTCGGGATCCGTCACGGTGGGCGCGTGCAGGTAGAGGCTGAAATCATCGGGCAGCCTGGAACCGTGGAAGATGTCCTGGAGGAGCTCCTTGTAGCGTGGTCCGAAGAGCACGGTGTGGTGCGCGATGTCGTAGTTGCGGTCGGTCCCGAAGTAGAGCACGAAGAGCGACATCGACCAGGCGGAGCGCTCGAGACGGCGCTGTGTGGCCTGAGCTTCGGGGTGGGAGCGGTACAGCCGCGCGTAGGTGTGGTGCACGTCGGCATTCGAGACGACGGCCTCGGCGTCCAGCGTTTGCCCATCGCCCCAGTGCACACAGTGGCGCGTCTGGCCATCTTCCTGAACGAGGGTAACTTCCTGGACCGGGGCGTTCAGATGGAGGGTTCCGCCGAGCTCTTCGAAGACGCGGACCAGCGCGCGGATCAGCGCGCCCGTGCCGCCTTTGGGGAAGAAGACGCCCCACTTGCGCTCGAGATAGTGAATGAGCGTGTAGATCGCGCTGGTCTCAAAGGGGTTGCCGCCCACGAGGAGCGAATGAAAACTGAGGGCCTGGCGCAGGTGATCGTCGCTGACGTACCGGGAAACGGTCTTGTAGACGCTGCGGTCCGCCCGGAGGCGCGCGAGATCCGGCGCGACGCGCACCATGTCGCTGAAGCGGAGGAAGGGCACGTCCACGAGTTCCTCGTAGCCCTTCGCGAAGACCTTCTTCGAGTACTCCAGAAAGCGCTGGTATCCGTCCGCATCTTTCGGGTTTCGCTTGCGGATCTGGGCCAGCATGTCCTCCAGATCCGCCGTATAGTCGAGCTGATCGCCATCGTCCCACTGGAGCCGGTACATCGGCTCCACGGGGAGCAGGGTTACGTAGTCCTCCAGGCGGCGTCCGGCGGCGGCGAAGAGTTCTTCGAGGCACTGGGGCGCGGTGATCACCGTGGGGCCGGCGTCAAAGGTGTATCCGTCATTTTCGTAGACGTAGGCGCGCCCGCCGGGCTTGTCGCGCGCTTCAAACAAGGTGACCTGGAGGCCGGCGGCCTGAAGGCGAATGGCGGCGGCCAGCCCGCCGAAACCGCTGCCGATCACGGCCACGGCGCGGCCGGGCTTGCGTCCCGGGTCGGACAGGGGGAACGGGGGAACGAGATTCCGGGTGGCGGTATCAGACATAGCTGTTGCGAAGCCTTTCAAACTCCCGGTGGAGCGCATCCACGCAGGCGGGATTGGCGATACGGTTGTCCAGGTGCGTCAGGGCGTGCGCCAGCCGGGCGTGTAGATCGGCGTCCAGGCTTTCCGGCAGCACGTCGCGGAGCCGGCCGCGGAGGAACGAGGTTTCCGCGCGCCCTCCCTGCACGTCTTGCGAGAGATGCACGAGTTCGCGGTAGGCGGCGGGATCGAGGGTCTGCGCCGCCCAGGCCCAGGGCCAGGTGGGGGCGCCGGTGAGCAAATCTTCCCGGGCTTTTTCCGCGCGCGCGCCGCTTGCCATGGAGCCGGCGTCATCCAGGATCTGGAGCATGCCGCCGAGTTCCTCGCCAAACGCGGCGTAGGCCTCGCAGGTTTCGAGATCCGCGCCGGCCGCCAGGGCGCCGAGCCAGGCCGAGAGCCCCATTAGGGCGCCGGTCTTCAGCGCGGTTTTTGTGGCGGTGACGGCGGGCATGTCCTCCTGGTGGATGTCCTGGACCTTCAGGGATACATCCAGCCCCTGGCCCAGGTGGCAGCGGTGCTGGGTCTCCGCGAGCTTTTTCAGGGCGGCGAGCTCCTGATCGGGGCGCAGGCCGGCCTCGCCGATCAGGCGCGCGGGCCAGAAGTACAGCCAGTTGCCGGCGTTCAGCGCCGGCGCGACGCCATAGCGGAGGTGGAGCGCCACATCCCCGCGCCGTTCGGTGGCCCCATCCTCGATGTCGTCGATAATCAGCGAGCCGGCGTGCATGGCTTCGACGGCGAGCGCAAAGGCCATGGGCATTTCACCGGCGCCGCCCGCCGCGCGCCACGCCCATTCGGTCATGCTCGCGCGAAACATTTTTGAATTGCGATCGAGAAAATCCTGGAGCGGCGCGCCGAGGGCTTTCTGCCAGTACATTCTGGGAAGAGCCGTGCCGGCGGCGGAGGTCTGCGCGCGGAGTGCGGCGGGCGAGAGTTCGGCGCGGAGGCGGTGCAGCAGGTGCGCGCGCACCCGGAGTGGCGCGGCGGGCGCGGCGGGCCGTTCATCGGCGATGCGCAGGGGTGCAGTCATGATTCGGGCGCTCCTTCAAGCAGTCGTCGCAGGGACAGTCCGCGGGGTGGCCGCCCGAGAAAGAACCGCGCCTGGTCCCAGCGCGTCATCTCGAGCCGGTAAAAACGTTCGATTACATCCTCGGGCAGTGTGTAGAACCGTTGAAAGATGTGGTAACGGCGCGCGGGCGGATAGGCCCGGAACAGCAGCAGATTCAGCCAGGTCGCAAAGCGATATTGGGCGCGATGGCGCCGCATGAATCCGGCCCACCCTGCATCGAACGGCGGCTCGGGCGCGCGGTCCGCGATGTGCAGCGCCAGGCGAACGGCCAGGGGAAACGAGTAGCCGGTTGCCGGGTGCAGGAAGCCGCCCCGGTAGCCTGCGAGCAGCGGCGGGGCGGCCGGCCACACACGGCGCGCGGACCACGGCATCGGCAGCACGCCCGATTCTTCTCGCAGGATTTCGTGCACGTCGAGCCCGAGCCCGCCGGCATACCGAAGCACTTCCGCGCGCAGACGTGCGATATCCAGGTCCGGGCTGTCGGAGAAACGCGTGTCTTCCACCAGCACACAATCCGATTCAAAAGGCAGAACATAGAAAAAGCGGAACCCATCTTCCTGCGGGACCTCGGCGTCCATCAGGACGGGGCCCCGAAGCGGGAACGGGGCGGCAAGCCGGAGTTCGAGCCCGACGAATTTCTGGTAGCCGGTGGATTTCACGGGCTGGTGAGGCGGCAGGCCGCGGGCGTCGATCACCGTCCGGCCGTAGAGCACCCGTCCGTTGCCGAGCACGATTCGGTCCGCGTCAACCGCCGCAATCGGCGTGTTCAGCACCAGGCGCGCGTTCGGCGCGGCCTCTATACGCGCCCGAACCGCGGCGGCGAGACGTTCCGACAGGATACTGCCGTAGGGGCAGTCCACGCGTCGCTGCATCCCGGGGAATTTCACCGTGTAGTGGTCCCAGGTGAAGTCGAGCACCGGTTCCAGGGCGGCCCGGGCCTCCGGGGGGATGTCGGCGAGGTGAAACGACCAGGTGTGGTTTCCGCACAGGGCGGACTCCTGCTCAACGAGGGTAACGCGGCACTCGGGCTGCCGGTGCAGCAGGAGGAGCGCTATCAGGCAGTTCTGCAGCCCGCCTCCCGCCAGCAGGTAGTCGCAGTCTGTCGTTGAATCGTTGCGCACGATGTCGCCTCGTGGTTGGAAACGAAACCACCCCGCGCGCCGACGCCGGGGCACGAACCGAGCTAACGTTACCGAATGTATGAATTATGGTACCCGGGCTCGCCCTAATTGTCAAGGATTATTTTGACAAAAGTACGACATGATGGTATAGTGGCGTTACGTGGGGTGAGTGTGCGATTATGAGTTGCTACGCTTTGTAGAGTCATTGCGTTCCTCGCAGCGGCGGAGAAGGCCCGGGCCATCTGGACGCACGTTGCGCCGCGGGAGCGGCACGGCGGGCACTACCACGGAGGGCCGTGGTAACGAGTGGGCGAGCGACCGAAGGCGCGGGCAGATCAGGAGAAAGAACATGGCGCGGGAAGTCATACTGGTGGACGAGCATGATCGGCCGGTGGGCCGCCGGGAGAAGCTCCTGGCGCACCAGCGGGGCGAGCTCCATCGCGCTTTTTCGGTATTCCTGTTCGACAGTGCCGGCCGGTGGCTGTTGCAGCGGCGCCACACGTCGAAATACCACTCGGGCGGGCTCTGGACCAACACGTGCTGCAGCCATCCGGCGCCGGGGGAAGAAACGGGGGCGGCGGCGCGGGCGCGGCTTTGGGAGGAAATGGGGATTGACGCGCCGTTGGAACCGTTGTTCCAGTTCACGTACCGCGCGGCCTTCGACAACGGCCTGATCGAGCATGAACTGGACCACGTTTTTGCCGGTACGTTTGACGGGTCGCCGAAGCCGGATCCAACCGAAGTGAGCGATTGGCGCTGGGTGGAGACGGTGGACCTGCTTCGCGAGCTGGATGTGTATCCCGAGAATTTCACCTACTGGTTTCGCGTGGCGGTGGAGCAGGTTTTAATGCACCAGGCGTCGGCCCGGCGCTGAGGGCGTGATAAATTTGGCGTGGGAACGCGGGTAGCGCCACAGCTTCGTCGCCGTCTTCGCGTACGGAGCGCTGCTGAAGGTGGCTTCTTGCGGTGCCGGTACCGCTGCACGCCCGCAGGTCTGTCCCAGGAGGCTCTCCTTTCTATCCCCGCGTCGATGCCCTGCCCGCGCATCCCGCCCCATCAGGATCACCCGGTCGGGCACCCCTTTGTAAGTCCCGGCAGGCAGCCCGTATAGTACCAACGCGTGCTTCTTACAGGCCCCACACAGGGAGATTAACGATGACCTTCCGCCCGCTCGCCCTCCTGTTGGCCGCGATGCTTCCGGCCGCCATTGCCAATGCCGCCCCGTTGGAAAGCTCCGAGAGCATTTCGGTGGGCTCGTACCCTCAGGAAATGCAGAGGTCTTACACCATTGCGGACGGCCTGCCGTCGAACGACGTACGCGCCATAGCGGTAACGCCAACGGGGTTTGTGTACGCAGGCACGCCGGAGGGGCTTGCTCGCTGGAATGGTAGCGTATGGGAGACAGTGTTTCGCGCGCCGGGGGATATTCAGAAGCTGCTGTACGACAGCGAGCGGGTTTATGCCGTCACCAACGCCTATGTCTATCCGGTGATAGACGGCAAGGCGGGCCCGCCGCTCGCGAAGCTCCCGGCGCCCCCCAATGCCTTGGTGTGGGACAGGTCCGAGGGGGACGATGCCATGCTCGCCGCGACGGACAAGGGGCTATTCGCGCTGAAAGACGGAAAGGCGACGCAGATTGAAGTGCTGGACGAGCGCTACAGCGAAGTTACAGAAATCCGCGATGTCACGGTGAGTACTAATGGGCTTATTGTCGTTGCAACTCGGGTTGGCGTGTTACTGCTCCTGACGCGAGATTATATACCGCCGGACACGAGGGAGTCGCCGCAGGCTCTGGAAAAAAGGATCCGACGCAATACCGAGTGGCAGCGTGTCTTACCCGGCGACAATTATGGCGACTGGGCTTTTCAGAATGCGCAGGCTGTTTACTGTAGCGACTACCGGCCCGGAATCACGGCGCCAACGGATTTGGAGGGTTCCGGTGATTATTATCTGGGATTCGCGGGGCCTCAAGGGGTGGTCATCAGTGGAGGGGGCGGAGACGCGCTCTATGACGGTTCCGCTGGCCTTCCGTACAACAATTTCACGTCGATGGATATCGTCCCGATGGGCGGGCTCTGGCTGGGGACTCCAAAAGGCGTCATCCACTTCCACGGTGGCCATTGGGCCTACCGCGCGGGCAAACGCTGGCTACCGGACGACGAAGTGCGCGACATAGCCGCCACATCCGACGGCGCCTGGATCGCGACGGCGGGCGGCGTGAGCCACATCTATTATCAGCCCATGACCTTTGCGGAGAAAGCGAAGTATTTCGAAGACGAGATCGACCTCCGCCACCGGCGCACGCCGTATGAATATGTGGCGGGGGTCAGCCTGGAAAAGCCTGGCGATACGTCGGCGTGGACGCAACACGATACGGACAACGACGGGCAGTACACCGGGCTCTATGGCGCGGCGGAGTGCTTCGCCTACGCGGCCACGGGCGATCCGATAGCCAAGGAACGCGCGACAAAGGCCTTTGAGGCGCTGGCCTTCCTGAGCGAGGTGACCCAGGCCGGTTCGAATCCCGCGCCGAAGGGATTCATCGCGCGCACCATTCTCCCCACCGATGGGCCAAACCCGAATGAACACAATAGCCCGGAACGTGACCGCGAGAAGCAGAAGAGCGACGCGTTATGGAAGGTCATCGTTCCACGCTGGCCGACGAGCGGCGATGGCAAGTGGTATTGGAAGACCGACGCGAGTTCCGACGAACTCGATGGCCATTTCCTGCTGTACGGTCTCTACTATGATCACGTGGCCGAGACCGACGCGGAAAAGGCGCGCGTGCGCGAGGTCACCGCGCGCGTTATGGACCATTTGATCGAGCACGACTACAAACTCGTCGACCACGATGGCCAGCCCACGCGGTGGGCCAATTTTAGTCCGGAATCGCTCAATGGCGACCCCGACTGGTGGGCGGAGCGCGGCCTGAATTCGCTCAGCCTCCTGACCTACCTCAATGTGGCGTGGCACGTGACCGGCGATCAGAAATACCGCGATGTGTTCATGGACCTCGTCGAGAATCACCACTATGCCATGAACGGCATGGTGGCGCCCAAACTACAGGCTGGACCGGGTTCCTATGTGCAGTTTGATGACAAAATGGCCTTCATGAACTACTACAACCTCATCCGCTACGAGACAGACCCCGTGGTCTTGCGCATGTTCCAGAATTCCATTTTCTACTACTGGCAGATCGAAAAGTACGAGCGCAATCCCTTCTTCAACTTTGTCTATGCCGCGCTCTGCCTCGGCCAGGGCATGCAGACGCAGTGGGGCGTCACCGACCTCTCTCCCACGGGCGCCTGGCTCAAAGACAGCGTGGACTGGCTAAAGCGCTTCCCGCTGAATCAGATTATGTGGTCCGTTGAGAACAGCCACCGAATCGATATCCTTCCCCTGCCCGACCACGTGCGCGAACCCGGCGAGGCCAAAGGAAACGGCTACCGCGTCGATGGCTATGTGATCCCGGTCGACGAGCGAAACGCCATGAGCTTCAGCGAGGATCCCTGGCGGCTGGACGAGGGCGGCAACGGCACGCGCCTGAAGGACGGCGCCCCCTTTCTGCTGGCCTACTACCTCGGCCTGTATCACGGGTTTATTGTCGAGTAGACGCCGGTTGAGCGACTGGCGCAAGGCGCCGCTACGCGAGTATGGGCCGTATGACGCGCCCGTGCACGTCGGTCAGGCGCATGTCGCGCCCGCCGAAGCGGTAGGTGAGGCGTTCGTGGTCCATGCCTAGCTGGTGGAGGATGGTGGCGTGGATATCGTGGATGTCGACGATGTTCTCGACGGCGGACATACCCATTTCGTCCGTTTCGCCGTAGGTCATGCCGCCGCGGACGCCGCCGCCGGCCATCCAGATGGTGTAGCCGCTGACATGGTGATCGCGGCCGTCGTCGCCGCCGGAATGCGGGGTGCGCCCCATTTCGCCGGCCCAGAGGACGAGGGTATCGTCGAGCAGGCCGCGCGCTTTGAGATCCATGATGAGCGCGGCGACCGGCTGGTCGGTGATCCGGGCGTTTTCCTCGTGGCGGAGTTTAAGCTCGCCGTGCTGGTCCCAGGGGGCGTTGTTGTTGTGGGTGAGGGGGCACGTGATCTCGACGAAGCGCACGCCCGCCTCGACGAGCCGCCTTGCGCGCAGGCACTGGAGCGCGTAGAAGCGGTCGAAGTCATCCGGGCGATCAACGCCATAGAGGCGGAGGGTGGCTTCGCTCTCGCCGCTGACATCGCATAGTTCGGGCACGAGCATCTGCATGGCGGCGGCGGTTTCGTAGTTCTGAATGGCCGCCTCGATGATGTCCGCGTTGCCGCGATCGGCGGCCATGGCGCTGTCCTGCGCGCGGAGGAAGTCGAGCTTGGCGCGCTGGATGGCGATGGGGTCGGACGGCGCGATGTTGTCCACCGGCGTTCCCTTGGCCCGCACCACCGCGGCCTCGTGCGTGGCGGGCAGCCAGGAGCTCGCGAAGTTCTGCGAGCCGCCGTTGGGGACCCAGTCGTTGTTCAGGAGAACATAGCCGGGCAGGTTCTCGTTTTCCGTGCCGAGGCCGTAGGACACCCACGCGCCGATGCTTGGGGCGGCGCCGATGCTGCGCCCGGTGTGGAGCAGGAGGTTCTGGGCGCCGTGGAGCGGGGTTTCACCGACGACCGAGCGCACGATGCAGAGGTCGTCGATGACTTTGGCGGCGTGCGGGAAGAGATCGCTCACCCAGAGGCCGCTTTCGCCGTGCTGCTTGAAGGCCCAGGGGCTCTTGAGCCACTTTCGGGACGGGCTGATGGCCTGGGAGCCCTTGTCGGCGACCCAGTCGGCCTGCTGCCCGTGGCGTTTGTCGAGCTCGGGCTTGGGATCGAAGCTGTCGATATGGGAGACGCCCCCGTCCATAAAGAGGAAGATGACGTGCTTTGCTTTGGGGGCGTAATGGGGGAGGAGCGCGGGCGCATCGGCGGCGGCCCAGCGCGTGGCGAGCCCGCCGAAGGCCAGCATGCCGAAGCCGAGGTTCGTGCGCCGCAGGAAATCGCGGCGGGTCAGGGCGGGCGCGTCATGGCCGGGGCAATGGGGGTTCACGCCCCGCGCGGCGGTCATTTGGTCGCGATCGGAAGTCATAATGTACCCTCTCGCCACGGTTCGCGCGGCGCGCTAATCGACGAACAGGAACGCATTGCTGTTGAGCAGGACGCGGCACAGCGCCGGCAGCCCGTGATCGCGGGCGTAGCGGGCGAGCGCCTTGCCTTCATCGGGCTCCGGATCACGATACCACAAAAGCCGGGCCGCCCGGGCAACCTGGGCGTCGAGCGTCGGGGCCTCCTCTTCGAGGCGTTGCGCGAGCGCCGCGCTCTGGTGGAGGACGAATTGGTCGTTATAGAGCGCGAGCGCCTGAAGCGAGGACGCGGAGAAGCTGCGCTCCGGGGCGAGGATCCCGAGATCCGGAAAGTCCAGGGCTTCCATGAAGGGATCCGCGATGCCGCGCCAGACGAAGCGGTAGATGCTGCGGCGCCCGGCTCCGGGGCTGTTCCAGCCGTAGGCCTGGTAGTCGAGTGCGGGCGTGAGTTGAGGACCGGGGCCCTGCGTGAAGTGATGCACGCCGGGACCGCCCATGGTGAGGTCCAGCGTGCCCGCCACGGCGCGCGTGAAATCGCGGAAGCTGTCGGCGTCGAGGCGCTGGACGTTCTGGCGCCAGAGGAGGCGGTTGTCGCCGTCGATCGCGGCGGGCTTCGGGCGAAACGCCGATGACTGGCGGTAGGTGTCGCTCGTGACAATCAGGCGGTGCAGCGCTTTAAGCGATCCCCGGGCCTCGTCGCGGAACCAGACGGCAAGCCAATCAATGAGTTCGGGGTGCGATGGGGTCCCGCCCATGCGCCCGAGATCGCTGGGCGTGTCGCACAGGCCGCGCCCGAAGTGGTAGTGCCATACGCGGTTGACAATGCTGCGCCAGGTCAGCGGATTCTCGGGGTGCGCGAGCCAGTCCGCGAGCGCGGCGCGGCGGGCGGCTTCATTTGCGGTGTCGGCCAGGTCAAATCGCGCCGGGAGCGTCTCAATGGCCGACAGCGCGCCCGGGGGAACCTCCTCACGCGGCTTGTCGAAGTCGCCCCGCTCCATGCGGTGGACCGGCTTGGGGGTTTCGATGGCGGCGGGGGTGGGGGATTCGCCGCCGGCGGGAATGCCGACCCGCGCGGCCGCCGTATACACATGCACCGGGTCCGGGAGCGATTCCAGGGCGGCCTCGGCCACGTAGCGCAGGACCGGGGCCGCGATGGCGGACCGCTGTTCCGGCGTGCGTTCGCCCTCGGGAAGGGCCAGGGCGGCCTCCGCCGCGGCGGGCAACGCGACCGCTTGCTCCGGTGCACTGTCCGTGATGGAGAGCTGGAAGGCGCCGATCGTATGCCGTTCGCCATGGTTCTGTTTCAGGGTAATGGCGAGGCGTGCGCCTGGTTGCGCGGCCAGGGGCTGGGCCAGCTCAAAGACGGCATGGTGATCCTCGCCCGACGCCGGGTGGATGCCCCAGGCGGTCCCGCCGTTGCCGTCCACGGCCTTCTCGACGCCCCAGTCCGTCTGGTTGAAATCGGCGGTCGCGCGGCGCACCGCCAGCGCCGCCGGTTCCGGGGCGTCCGGCGGAAACACCCGCGCTTCGAATTCCGAGAGGTGGAAATTGCCGTTGCCCTGGCGGCCGGGGCCGTTCATGGGGAAGCTCTCGTGCGCGAACACATCGAGCCGGATCGCGGTCACGTGCCCGGCGGGCAGCGTGAACGAGAGGGTATAGGTGTCCTTTTCCGGGCGGCGCCCGCTGGCGACGATCCGGGCGCCCTCGCGGGTCAGCGTGGCGCCTTCGAGCGAAAGGTATGTGTCGGGCTCGAGGGGAATCCAGTCCGCGCCGGCGCCACGTCGCACGATCCACCCCTCGACCAGCGGCGCGTTCTCGGGGGCCTCCAACGCGGGGGTATCGTTCGCGCGCGCCGCCGCAAGCAGCGCCTTCCATCGATCGCGCTCCCGCTTGACCTGGAGGTCGGGATCGTAGGCGAGATCGCCCTTGAGTACGCCGGAGAAGACGGCCTGGATCGCGTAATAGTCCTCCTGCGTAATGGGGTCGAACTTGTGGGTATGGCAGCGCGCGCAGTTCGCCGTCGTGCTGGCGAATGCGGCCATCGTCTGCGTGACCAGCGTGTCGCGGGCGAGGTAGTCGAAGGTGACCCCGGCGGTGAGGTAGGTGCTGAGGTCGAAGGGGCTCGCGCCCAGGAAACCGAGGGCGGGCGTCAATTCCGGCTCGTCTGGATAGAAGTGATCGGTCGCGAGCTGCTCGCGGATCAGGCGCGGCCAGGGCGTGTCCCAGTTCAGGGCGCCGATGAGGTAGTCGCGATAGCGCCAGGCGTTGTCCCGGGCGATGTCGTGCTCGTAGCCGTGCGAATCGGCGAACTGAATCGTGTCGAACCAGTGCCGCGCCCAGCGCTCGCCGTGCCGCGGCGAGTCGAGCAGGCGGTCAACCAACTTTTCCCAGGCTTCCGGATCCGGGTCGTTGCAGAAGGCGTCCACCTCTTCGGGGGATGGCGGGAGGCCCACGAGATCGTGGTACACCCGCCGGATCAGCACGCGGCGATCCGCCTCCGGCGAGGGCGCGATACCGCTCTCGGCCAGCTTCGCCCCGATAAAGGCGTCAATCGGGTTTTCCGCGTCTCCCGGGATGGGCGGCGCGGCGAGCGGCAGCCACGACCAGTGCGGGGGCTCCGGTTCCGGTTCGTTTGCGAATTCCTCCGGCCACGCGGGACCCGCGTCTATCCAGGCGGCGAGCAGCGCGACCTCTTCTTCGGTAAGGCGCGGAAGGTTGCTCTGCGCCGGCGGCATCGCGGTGTCGGGGTCGTCGCCCCGCACGTAGGCGATCAGCGGGCTGTTCGCGCTGTCGTGCGGGACGATGGCGCGGTTGCCGCTGTCGCCGCCCTTCAACGCGATGGACCGCACATCCAACCGGTAGCCGCTTTTCGGGCGCTCCGGGCCGTGGCACGTGAAGCAACTGCGCTCCAGGATCGGGCGCACCTGCGTGGCATAGTCCGGCGCGGCCGCGGCGGGGGCCGCGAGCGCGTTGCATAGCAGGCTGATCGTCACGGACCACATGGAACGAGGGAATCCTCTTCGTGCTTGGAGCATGTGCTGCGTGTGGGGCAGTATACCGGTTTTTCGAGTTTTGCGCCAGCGCGGGGGCGGGCGGGTTGATCGCCCGTACCACAGCGTTCTGAGAAGACCTGTTGGCCGCAACCGAATAAACTTGGTTCATCCGGTTTGAGCGTACGGTATCATTCATCGGCGTTTCTCCGTGCCCGAATTATCT